>NZ_JBEXPH010000092.1:0-33559 GCF_040611955.1 Streptomyces sp. NPDC006510
CCTGCAGTACCGGCCCGACACCCTCGACGGCTTCATAGCCGGCACCGGCCTGGCCGTCGACACCCCAACGTCACCCTAGCCAGCCGAAGTCAGTAGTGCCCACGATCTGGTGGTGGTAGCGCTGCTCCATGCCCTGGTTGCGCAGCAGTCGCAGCGTGCGGGCCAGGGACGAGTCGGCGGTGGTGATCAAGCCGCCCTCGATCGACTGGGCGGTCGAGGAGCGCGGCATCCACCGCGTGGAGTGGATGACGTCCGCCGCGAACGTCAGCAGCATCAACGTCGCCAAGCGCCTGGGCATGACCCGCGAGCGCGTCCTGCGCGGGCAGTACCTCCACCGGGCGTCCGGCAGGACATCGAGGTCTGGTCAGTGCTCGCCCGGAGTGGCGCAAGCAGCGGAGGGAAGGCGTAAGACTTTCAGCGGGGGACGTACGACCGGTACGTGCCCCACGCGGTCAGAACGGCCACCGCGAACACCACCATGTTGCCGACGCTGTGCGGGTACTCGCCTCTGCCGATGTGCACGGCCGCCCCGCCGGCCATGACGACGGCGAGGCCGCCCGCGGCGACCGGGGTCAGCACCGGGGCGATCGAGGTGGCGGCGGGGATGACCAGCCCCGCCCCGCCGAGCACTTCCAGAGCCCCGATCACCTTCACCGTCTCCGGGCGGAAGTCCACCACCCACGGCATGAGCGGAACCAGTGAGTCCGGGGCCATGACCAGCTTCATGCCACCCGCTCCGGCGAACAAGACGGCGAGCAGGGCCTGGACGACCCAGAGGATGACGGGCATGACGCACACTCCGTAAGTGAAGGGGTCCCTGCGGTTTATGTCGCATCAACGTACCAGAACCGCAGGATGTCCTTCACTTTGTAGGATCGTGGCCATGGGATCTGGTGAGGGCCGAGTGCTGCGCAGGGACGCCGAGCTCAACCGGGAGCGCATCGTGGCCGCGGCCCGTGCCGTCTTCGGCGAGCGCGGACTGGCGGCGCCGCTGGAGGACGTCGCACGACGGGCCGAAGTGAACATCGCCACGCTCTACCGGCGATTCCCCGAGCGGGAGGCGCTGATCGAGGCGGTGCTGACCGACCGGATGCACGAGCTGGCACGTCTTGCCGAGGAGGCGATGTCGGCCCCCGATCCATGGGAAGGCTTTCGGGGCTTCGTGGAGCGCGCCTGCGCCATGCAGGCCGCCGACCGCGGGGTGACCGAGGGCTTCACCGCCTGCTTCCCCGACTCCCCGGGCATGGAGGAACCGCGCATCCGGGCCCTGGACGCGCTCGACGCCCTGATCCGCCGCGCGCAGGAACAGTGCTGCCTACGGTCCGAGGTGACGAGCGGCGACATCATGCTGTTCCTGATGGCCAACGCCGGAGTGCTCTCCTCCACGCGCAACGCCGCGCCCGGCGCGTGGCAGCGGCTGGTGGCGCTGCTGCTCGACTCCTGCCGTCCCGACGGCGGGTCGTCGCCGCTGCCCCCCGCGCCCAGCGCGATGGAACTGCACAACGCGATGGTCGCCACCCGCCCGGGCCGTCCGTAGGACTGCTCAGCCCACGTCCCACCGGAAACAACTGTCATGGCGATCGATTCGAGCGTCGAGTGAGTGGCTTGCGACGCACTGGCCCGGCGTTCGTCGGGCGGACCGCGCGGACACTCGGGGCGATCTACGCTCTCGGCTGCCGCTGATGCGTGGGGGAGTGCAGTGCGCATCGGCTCACTCGACTGCTCCCTTGACCAACTCCGACGACGAGCCCGGATCAGCGGTGTCACTGGTCCACGTCGGCTGCTCGGTGAGCAATAGTCCCCGAGTTCCGCCTTCATCCCCCTGCGTCTGGCACGACTGAGAGTGCCTGGACCTGGGCCTGTTACCTCGTTCGGGTGGCCGCCGGCCGTTCTGACCCAACCTCGCCCGTAGTGCGCAACCCTCATCCCTGTCGGGATTCCTTCAGCCTGGGTGAAGTCGTGCAGGCGTGGGTTGGCTCCGGCCGTAGTACGCGATCTGCACGAGTACCGGGTGCCGGTGAGCGAGGAGGAGCTCGCCGAGTTCGAGACCGATGTGCTGGCGGGGTTCGTGCGGGCGCGCGTGGCGGGTCGTCGAGATGCACACAGTGGCCCCACCCCGCAGGCCGGATAACGTACGTGCCTCGCGCAGACCAGTCCGCGTCGAAGGCGGCCAGTGTGCCGGAGTGGTCGGACACCAGCCGACCGTCGAGGTGGGGAACGATGAACCGCGGTCGCGTCAGACCGTCCGTCACCAGGGTCGCGTCCTGGAGCAGCGCGTCGGCGCGGAGAATCCTGTGGTTGTTAGCCTCGATCGTTCATGAGTCCTCGTCGGTTCGCTGACGGGGGCTTCGTGCTTGCGAGGTGCGGTCTTTTCGGGGTTGGGGCAGGTTGGCGGCCCGGCTGTCGCGTCGGGTGGGCGCCGGGTTCCACTTTCCCGGTGCGGTGATGCGGATCGTTGGGGCGGGCCGGTGTGGCTGGTCAGCCGGGGCTCGGCAGGGCATTGAGCCGGTCGATTGCCTGGATGACTTCGTTGGTCCAGGGCCATCGTGTGGTGAAGCGGAGCCAGCGACGGCGGCCAGTGGTAACGAGTTGGGCGGCGGCGGAGAACAGCCTCAGGCGGAGCTTCTTGGGTTCCCAGCGGCGCGTTTCTGTGGTCAGGGCGAGCATCGGCATCCAGGCAAGGAGGTCGAGTGCGAGGGAGACGATCTCCAGCCAGATCTGGTTCTGTGCGGTGTCGTGCAGGGGGAGGTTGCGCAGGCCGGTGTCGCGGGCGTTTCGGATGCGGTCCTCGCAGCGTGCCCGGCGGCGGTGACGCAGTTCGAGGTCGGCGAGCTGGCCGCCTTTGGTGTTGGTCGCGAAGCAGGTGAGCCGTAGTCCGTCGAGGTCGGTGAAGCGCAACTGTGCGCCGGGATGCGGGCGTTCCTTGCGGACGATCAGCCGCATGCCCTTGGGCCACGTGCTCAGGTCGGGCATGTCGGTGATCTCCGCGACCCAGGCGCCGGGCCGCTCGGTGCCGCCAGCGTCGTAAGCCGGTGTCACGGCCCCGCCCACCGGTTCCGGTATCTCCGACGGCCGCCGGGTGCGGGTCGCCCCGGACCGGGAGTCCTGGCTGTGCAGCACAGGCCGGGGTGCTACGGCCCCGCTGGGCGGTACCTTCCTCAACACCTTCGAGCGTGACTTCCTGCGTGGTGTGCCCGGTGACCTCCTGGAGCCCACGCCCGAGCACGCGCGACGGCTCGACGATGGCTTCGCGGCCCTGTGCGCGCTGCTTCCCGAGCTGGGCGCAAGTGTCGCGGCCCACTACATCGGTGTGGGCGTCGTCGACGTGAGGACCGAGGGCGAGACCTTCCTCGCGGGCAACGTGGGGCGCATTCCCGGAGTGGTGTTCTTCTCTCCGAACCGGATGGCCCGCCCATGGCGGTTCGCCGAGACGGCGCTGCACGAGGGATTGCGCCTGAAGCTGTTCGACATCCAGTGGTCGGCGAGCATCTTCGCCGCCCCCGAGGGTCTGGCCGACGGGCCGAAGGCCAAGGTGCCCTGGCTGAAATGGGCCTCCATGGTCGCGCCCAACGAGTGGGCGCTCGACCGGGCCCCGGGCGCCTTCCACGTGTACGCGCACCTCGTGCTGTTCCAGGCGGCGCTGCGGGCCAGGCTCACGCCTGAGCTGAAGGAACGTTTCGGCGTTCCCGAGTCCGATGACCCGCCTTCCCTGTACCGCTTCGGCGCCGAGCGAGCCCACTACCTGGGTCGGCAGATCCTGGACCGCGGCGGCGACGAACTGACCGATCACGGCCGGGAGTTCGTCAGCTGGCTGCTGGAGACCGTCGCATCGGTGCCGGAGGAGGCAGCCCGTGTCTGATCTCCGCTATACCAAGGCACCCGGCCTGAGCACGCGCCCCGTCGAGGCCGCCGGTTCCCTTATGGTCTTCACCCCGGCCAAGCCAAAGGTTCATTGGCCGAACCTGGCTGGCTGGTACCTGTTCGAGCTCAGCGACGGCAGCGGCGAGGAACACATCGCCGCCGAGTACGCGGAAGCGGTCGCCGGCCAGATACCGCGGGACGAGGCATTGCTGCAGGCCCGTAGCTGTCTGGCGGACCTGGCGCGGCGCGGCATCCTCGTCACGACCGAAGCCTGAGCCGGGCCGGTGAAAGCCCTGAGGCCAGCTGCCCGCGTGCCCGCCCCGGGCCGCCGGGGTCCGAGTCGGCGTCCCCTCAAGTTCCTCCGGTCCGTCCGGCCGGAGGTTCCTCCTGCCCTCGCCGAAGGAGGTGAACTCCATGACAGAGCAGCTGAAGAAGAGGCTGTCCAAGGCGGTGAACGTGACCCCGCCGAAGGCTGCCGCACCTGCCAGGGACCAGCGTCTGTGGCCCCCGTGGTACATGCAGAAGCACTGAGTTGACAGGGTGCCGGCCCGCCCGACGGCGGGCCGGCACCCCATCGTGGAAGGCGGTCCATGTCCATGCGGCACGTGGGCGTACCGGTGGTGGGCGGCTCGCTCACCGGGCCGTCCGCGGCCCTTTTCCTCGGCATGCACGACGTACCCTGTCTGGTGGTCGAGCGCCGTGACGGCATCCTTGCCCATCCGCGTCTGCGTGGCCTGCTTCCTCGGGCCATGGAGCTGTATCGGCAGGCCGGAGTGGAGGACGAGATCCTCAACCACTGCCCGGCCGGCGCCCCGCCCACCGACCTCGTCTCCGTCCACGCCCGTACCCTGTCGGAGGAGCACAAGCCGCTCACCGAGCCCGAGGAGGGCGGCGGGGAGGCCGAACAGGCCTCCCCGTGTGCGTTCGTCCCCATCGGTCAGGACGAGCTCGAAACCGTGCTCGCGCAGCAAATACGAAAACGGGGCTGCGACCTCAGATTCGGCACGGCACTCACCGACCTGGCGCAGGATTGCGACGGGGTGACGGCGCGTCTGCGGGGCCCCGGCGGGACGGAGGAGACCGTCAGGGCCGACTACGTTGTCGCGGCAGACGGCGCCTCCAGCCCCATACGCCGTCGTCTCGGCATCCGCAGCAGCGGCCCCGGAACCCTCTTCCACATGGTCACAATGCACATCCACGCCGATCTGTCTCCGGCGCTGCGCGGCCGTCGTATCGGCATGGCGTATCTCGACCGGCCCGCACCGGGAACCACACTCGGCCCCTCGACTCCACCGGCACCCGTTGGTTCTTCGCCACTGCCGTATCGCCCAGGGACACCGCGAACGAGGACCCTGCCGCCTGGGTCAGAGCGGCGACCGGACTGGACGCACTGGATGTGCGGCTGCTGGAGCAGGCCCCGGGCGCCGGACGGATCTTCACGTTTCCGGTGGGGGCACGGGTCGCCGAACGGTACCGCGTGAACCGGGTGTTCCTCGCGGGCGACGCGGCCCATCTGATGCCGCCGACCGGCGGCCTGGGCGGCCTCACGGGCATCATGGACGCGCACGACCTGGCCTGGAAGCTGGCCTTCGTCCTGCGTGGCAGCGCGGGTCGCGCGCTGCTGGACACGTACGGGGCCGAGCGCCGCCCGGCCGCCGAGCAGGCCATGCGGCAGGCATACGCCCGGGCCCGGCTGCGCTGGCGGCTGCCCGGGCCGGGCCCGGGCGAACCGCTGCTGCCCACCGGCGTCCTGATGTACGGCGTCGCCATCCCGGAGGGTGCTCCCGGCACGCGCGCGCCTCATCTGTACGTCTCCGAGGACGCGTCCTCGCCCATGTCGACCCTCGACCTCTACGGCACCGGTCTCGTCCTGCTGGCCGGCCCCGAGGGCGATGCCTGGGAGTCCGCCGCCCACCGGGCCGGTCACCGCCTGTCCGTGCCCGTCGATGTGTACCACCTCGACGCGGACCTGGCCGGTCCACACGGCCTGACGACCGGCGGCGCGCTGCTCGTCCGACCCGACGGTGTCGTCGCCTGGCGCGACGACGGTCAAAGGCGCGACCCCGACGGCACGGTGGAACGGGTGCTGCGCGACCTGCTGTGCCGCTGACATCTGAATGAAACGAGGATTGGCCGGGCGCTCAGCTCTGCCGAGGTGACCCTGCGAGGGTGATGGTCATCCAGGGCACAGCGTCCCGTCCGCCACCGTCATGGTGTCGGCGACACCGAGCGGGACGCCGTACTCGGTGGAGAAGGCTGCACAGTCGGCGGCGAGCAAGGCCATCGCCGGATCGTCGGCGTCGAGCCCTGCGGTCAACTGCCGGTCCACTGAGTACGCCTCGTTCGAGGCGAGGTGAGGGAAGCACTGCACGGCGGGGATGCCCAGCCTCCTGGCGATGATCCGGGCAGGCCAGTTCGTGGTGTCGTAACAGATTGTGTCCACCGGCTCCGAGGCACAGTACTTCTGCAACACCGGGTAGGTCGCACTCATTGCCGCGAAGTAGTGGCGCAACCAGCCGGCTACGGCCTCCGGGCCGATCTTTGATGGTGGTGTGAACGGCTCCAGCGGCGGTAGTTCCAACCAGCGTGCGCCAAACCGCGGCGGCGTGGCCTGCCCCGGTGGCGTAGTCCACCTGGTGCCGCGCCGTACGAGTTCCTCGACCAACGGCAACATCGGGTTAATGTGCCCATGCCCAGCCAGGGTCGTGAGGAGTAACTTCTTCAGCACGGGGGACACCCTGGCGCCAGAGACACCGCAGCGCCATCGAGATATGGGCAGGGCACGGCGGCGAGAATGAGAACCGGCCGGGAGCGGGCGGACCTTGACAGGCCGTTGCTTGGCGGAGCTGGTCAGGACAGGTTCCCCAACTCGGCCGCCGCCGCCGTCAGATCAGTGCGGATCAGTTCCTCGTGCGGGGCGAGGTCGTTCTGCCGCCCCAGGACGGCGACGGCGGCGAAGACCCGGCCCCGGGCGTCGCGCACGGGCGCGGCGTACTCGGTGATGCCGTGCTCGAACTCCCCGTGCGCGGTGACCAGACCTCCGGGCGCGTCGCGTGCGTTGGCCCGGGCGACCTCGGCCGCCGAGTGGGCGGCGTTGGGGCCGCCGACACCGATCAGTTCGTAACCCACCAGCAGCATGGCGATCTCCTCCCCGGTGTGATCCCACAACAGTGCGCGTCCCGCGCCCGTACACCAGCAGGGGGTCACCAGCGTCGCCCGGGTCAGCCACTCGGCCATGCCGGGCGCGGACTCGGCACGCAGCAGACGTACGAGGACACCGTCCCGGACGGACAGTCGGGCGCTGGCCCCGTGCCGGATCGCGAGGCGGCGCAGAACCGCCCGGCTGCTGTGCAGCAGACCGGGGTTGAGGGAGGCCGCCAGGGCGAAGAACTCGTGGGCGGCGCGCAGAGTGGAGTCCTCGCGGCGTTCGAGGAAGCCCTTTTCGCACAGCTCCTGCGTCATCCGTGAGGCCTTGCTGCGCTCCAGGCCCATCTCGTCGGCGAGCCTGCTGACGTTGAACCCGGTGCGCCCTGACCGTTCGCGGTCGATGACGGTGTCGACGAGGCGCAGTGCAGCGCGCAGCGACGAGGCCGTGGAGTTCCCGGAGTCGCTCCCGCCCGGCCGGCCGCTCCCGGACCCGCCCCTCCCGGACGGCCCGGACTCTCCAGGACCGGGCTGATCAGGGGCGTCGCCGCCCTGCAGGGACCGCTCGGATGGCTTGTCGGGGCCGAATGCTGTCACGTCGGCACTATAGCGATCCGCTCGTCGCAGGAGCGGATCGTCATGATGCTCGGTCACATCGGCATGGTCTGGATGACCGCCCCGGGCGCGACGCTGTTCAGCACGCACAGGGTCCATGTGAAGGAGAACCAGATGACCCGATACGACCTCGCGCTCATCGGATTCGGAGGCGTCAACCGCGCGCTCGCCGAACTGATCACCGAGCGGGGCGACGCACTCGCCGCCGAACTGGGGTTCGGCCTGCGCGTGGTGGCCATCACCGATCTGCGTGCCGGTTCGCTGGTGCGCGCCGACGGCATCGAACTGGCTCCGCTGCTCGCGGCCACGCCCAGCGAACTGGACTTCTCCCGCATGGCGGGCGGCAGCCCTGATCCCCGTAACGAGTGGGTGATCCGGGAGGTCCCGGCCGACATCGTTGCCGAGGCGACCTTCACCAATCCCGAGGACGGCCAGCCCGCGCTGTCGCACGTGCGATGGGCGCTGGAGGCCGGTAAGCACGTCTGTACCACTAATAAGGGCCCGGTGGCACTGCACGGCCGTGCGCTGAAGGAACTGGCCCGGCGTCATGACGTCGCCTTCGAGTGCGAGGGATCAGTGCTCAGCGGCACGCCCGTGCTGCGCACGGCGCGGCGGATGTTCCGGGGGCTGCGGGTAACGGCCGTCGAGGGCGTCATGAACGGCACGTCCAACTACATCCTCGGCCGGCTGGAGAGCGGCATGGACTTCGCCGACGCGGTGGCCGAGGCCCAGGCGCTGGGATACGCGGAGGCCGACCCCACCGCCGACGTGGAGGGGCACGACGTCCAGCTGAAGGTCATGATCCTGGCCGGTGAGGTGCTGGGCACGGAACTGAAGCGAGCCGACGTGCCCTGCGAAGGCATCTCCGGCATCACCGCCGAGGACATACGGGCCGCCGCGGCCGAAGGACTGCGCTGGAAACTGGTCGGATCGGTGGCCCGGCGCCCCGACGGCACCGTGGATGCGCGCGTCGCCCCCGTGGCGCTGCCGGACAGCCACCCGTTGGCCGGGGTCTCAGGACCGGTGAACGCGGTGGCCTTCCACACCGACCTGCTGGGCACCGTTACGGTCTCCGGGCCCGGCGCAGGGTGCACGGAGACCGCGTACGCCCTGCTGTCGGACATCATCAGCATCCATGAGAGCCGCAACGACCGCGGTACCGGAACCCAGGGAGCCACCGGCGGGTCACGTTCCGGCGCGCCGGTGGACGGTGCACGTGAGCTGGAGGAGACGAACCGTGTCTGAGACCGTGATCAACGCCGCGCTGCACCTCGGCGACGACATGGCGCCTGTTCGCAACCCCTACACCGGCGAGACGATCGGCTCGGTCTGTGCCGTCGCCGCGGACGCCCTGGAAGCCGTGATGCTGCGGGCCCGTGACGGCCGTGCCACTGCGCGGGCCATGTCGCGGGCCGCCCGGGCCAAGGTCCTCGACGGGGCGGCCCGATTGGTGGAGGAACGCGCCGAATCTTTCGCCCGACTGATCGTGGGTGAGGCGGGGAAGACCCTCGTGCAGGCCCGCAAGGAGACCGCCCGCGCGGTCAACACCCTGCGTCTGTCGGCCGCCGAGGCCCGGCGCAACGCCGGTGAGGTGGTGCCCTTCGACGCATACGAGGGCTCCGAGGACCGCCAGGGGTGGTTCACCCGGGAGCCGCTGGGGATCATCGCCGCCATCACCCCGTACAACGACCCCCTGAACCTGGTCGCTCACAAGCTGGGGCCTGCCGTCGCGGGCGGCAACGCTGTGGTACTCAAACCGTCCGCGCTGACACCGCTGTCGGCGCTGCGCCTGGTCGACACCCTGGTCGAGGCCGGCCTTCCCGAAGAGGTCGTGACCGTCGTCAACGGCGGGCCCGAGCTGGGTGCGGCCCTCGTTGCTTCGCGCGACGTGCGGATGGTGTCCTTCACCGGAGGTTTCCGCACCGGTGAGGCGATCGCCCGCTCGGCGGGCCTGAAGAAACTCGCGATGGACCTCGGTGGCAACGCGCCCGTGATCGTCATGGAGGACGCCGACCTGGACGCCGCCGTGGAGGGCTGTGTCTCCGGTGCCTTCTGGGCGGCCGGCCAGAACTGTATCGGCGTCCAGCGGGTCCTTGTCGCCCGCCCGGTGTATGCGGCCTTCCGGGACGCCTTCGTCGCGCGGACACTCCGGCTGAGGGCGGGCGATCCGACGGACGAGCGTACGGATGTAGGGCCGATGATCACTGCCGGGTCGGCGGCCGCCGCCAAGGCCCTCGTGGACGCGGCGCTCGAGCAGGGGGCGACTCTGCTGTGCGGCAATCGGCTCGACGGCAGTGTCTATGCCCCGACGGTCCTGGAGGACGTCCCGGGCACGGCCGCGGTGTGGCAGGACGAGGCGTTTGCGCCGGTCGTCGTTCTCCAGCCCTTCGACTCGTTCGGGGAGGCCGTCGAGCGGGCCAACGAGATCGAGTTCAGCCTGCACGCCGGGGTCTTCACCACCCGGCTGGACCGTGCCCTGGCGGCTGCCCGGCAGCTGGACGCCGGAGGTGTCATGGTGAACGACTCCTCCGACTACCGCTTCGACGCGATGCCCTTCGGCGGGTTCAAGTACGGCAGTATGGGCCGTGAGGGGGTGCGGTTCGCCTACGAGGAGATGACCCAGCCCAAGGTCGTCTGCTTCAACGGGACGGGCGGCGGCCGGTGAGCGGCTTCCGTATCGAGTCCGACTCGCTGGGCGAGGTGGAGATCCCCCAGGCAGCGTACTGGGGCGTGCACACCGCCCGCGCTCTGGAGAACTTCCGGATCAGCGGTGTCTCCGCGGCCTCCCATCCGCACCTGGTGCGGGCCATGGCTGCCGTGAAGCACGCGGCGGCCATGGCCAATGAGGAGGTCGGTGCTCTGGAGCCGCGCAAGGCACAGGCCATCGCCGAGGCATGCGCCGACATCGAGCGGGGTCGCTACCACGAGGAGTTCGTCGTGGACGTCGTCCAGGGCGGAGCCGGCACCAGCACCAACATGAACGCCAACGAGGTCATCGCCAACCTCGCTCTGGAACGCCTGGGTTGTGCACGCGGACGGTACGACGTCCTCCACCCGCTCGACGATGTCAACCGATGCCAGTCGACCAACGATGTCTATCCGACGGCTCTGAAGATCGCCGTGAGTGCGGCCCTCGCCGACCTCTCCGTCGAACTCGGCCTGCTGTCCGAGGCGTTCACGGCCAAGGGCAGGGAGTTCCGGAATGTCGTGAAGGTGGGCCGCACCCAGTTGCAGGACGCAGTCCCGATGACGCTCGGTCAGGAGTTCGCCGCGTTCGGCGTCACTCTGGCCGAGGACACGGCTCGCATCGCCGAGACGCTTCCGCTGCTCGCCGAGACCAACCTCGGCGCCACCGCGGTCGGCACCGGCGTCACCGCGGCACCCGGATACGCCCGGGCCGCTGTCCGGCATCTGCGGGCGCTGACCGGGCTGGACCTGAAGGCGGCGTCCGACCTGGTCGAAGCAACTTCCGACACCGGTGTGTTCCTCCAGGCGTCCGGGGTGCTCAAGCGCACGGCGGTGAAGCTGTCGAAGATCTGCAGCGATCTGCGGCTGCTGTCCAGCGGCCCGCAGTCCGGCCTCGGGGAGATCAACCTGCCGCCGCGTCAGGCCGGCTCCTCGATCATGCCGGGCAAGGTCAACCCGGTGATCCCGGAACTGGTCAACCAGATCGCCTTCGCCACGGCCGGGGCCGACATGGCGATCACCATGGCCGCCGACAACGGGCAGTTGCAGCTCAACGCCTTCGAGCCGCTCATCGGCCACCTGCTGCTCCAGCACATCGCGTGGCTGACTCGCGGCTGCGCCACGCTGCGCACCCTGTGCGTGGTCGGGATCACCGCCAACGAGGAGCGGCTGGCGCGGCAGGCCGCGCGGTCCGTCGGGGCGGTGACGGCGCTGACACCCCGCATCGGGTACGCGGCGGCGGCCGAGGCCGCCCGGCAGGCGCTGGCCACCGGTGCCGACGTGCTGGACGTCGTCGTCGACAGCGGACTGCTCGACCGTGACAGCGCCGAGCGGTTGCTCCGGGCGGGCGTCTGACGGGACGCCCGCAGTCCCCCTGGGTCATGAGACGCGGCCGGCCCCGCAGGGCAGCCCGCGTACCGCCGCTGTCCGCGGGTCCGCCTGGGGCAGCGGCTCCCTCGGCCCTGCGGTTCAGCATCGGGTGCGGTCGACGACGCGGGACAGCGTGAGAGTGGTGACCGTGTCACGTACACCGGGCATCTGGGCCATGTGCTCCCAGATGCCCCTTACGCGTTCCAGGGACCGGGCCTCCAGACTGACCAGCAGGTCGAACTCGCCGCTGAGCACGTCGCAGGAGACGACTTCGGGGATGCGCCTGATCGCCGCGAGGACGTCGCCGCCGCGCATCCGGTCCTTCCGGTAGACGAGGACATGGGCGCGGACGAGGTCTCCGGCCGCCGTGCCGGACGGGCGGACTACGGTGTAGCCGCCGATGTGCCCCTGCCGTTCGAGACGTTCCACCCGTTGGCGCACGGCGTTCCTGGACAACTGCACGCGCTGGCCGAGTTCGGCGTGGGTGATGCGGGCGTTGCGGGTCAGTTCGGCGATGATCTTCTCATCGACGGCGTCCATGGCCTCGACTCCTGGTCCTGGTCGTGAAATGACCCCGGCGGCCTGCTGGCCGCCGGGGCGGGGGCATCGGTTACTGCTCCGGCTGTCTCATCGGACAGTGCACTCCGCCCCGTGGAGGGCGAACACCCGGGCCGGGAAGCCGGAACCGCCCTGCGGCTTCGGCCAGGTCGCGACGATCAGGGCGCCCGCCTCGGGGACCCGGTCGAGGTTGGCCATCAGCTCGATCTGCCACCGGTCGCGCTCCAGGACATACCGCTCCAGGCTGAAGTCACCTGCCGAGGTGGCCAGACCGGGGTCGGTGTCGGTCTGCTCGTGACCGATGGCGGTGACGCCCACCTCCTCGAAAAGATGGCGCAGTACCGGGCCCGACCAGCCCGGCGCGTGGCTGAGGCCCGCCTCGTCCCGGTTGGCCATGGCGGACGGGTCCGGCCAGCGGCGGCTCCAGCCCGTGCGCAGGGCCACGAAGGCCCCGGCCGGTATGCGGCCGTTGCGGCCTTCCCAGGCGGTCACGTCGTCCAGCGTGGGCACGGAGTCGGGATCGGCCTCGACACGGTCGGAGATGTCGAGGACGACCAGCGGCAGGAGCATCTCCTCGACGGGGATGTTGTCCAGCGTGCGTGCGCCGTCCACGAAGTGCACAGGCGGGTCGACGTGGGTGCCCCACTGGCCGACGAGCGTGTAGAGGTGCACATTGAAGCCGTCACCGCGCTTCATGTCGAAGGGCATCTCGCGGCGCTCGTCCGGGAACGCCGGAAAGTGCGGCTGGCCCGGATGGAAGGCGTGGGTGAGGTCCGTGTGGACGGACGTCTCGGTCAGCTCGCGCAGGGCGGCCCACAGGCGGGGCTCGGGGAAGCGGTCCATGTGCTGTTCGACCTTGTCTCTGTGTCGTAGGCGGGGGCGCCGGCCCGTGCGACGCGCACGGGCCGGCCGGTATGACAGGGGTGCTTCGGGGCTGCAGGCCGACGCTCGGCCCGTCAGGTCGGATCGTTCGTCAGCAGGTCGGCCAGTTCTGAGGGCTCGGCGACGGACGCGACGGCACCTGCGGCCTCTTCGGGGCCGCCGTACCCCCACCGCACATGGACGGCGGGGATCCCCTCGGCCGCCGCGCTCTGCACGTCGTACGCCCGGTCGCCGACCATGAGCGGCCGGGAGACATCGACACCACGTGCACGCAGTCGGGCGAGGCAGACCCGGATGACCTGGCGCTTGGTGGTCCGTCCCGTCGACTCGTCGATGCCGCAGACTGCTGCCAGACGAGCGTTCAGACGGTGGTGCCGGGTCACGCGTTCGGCCTGGTCCTCGACCTTGGACGTTGCCACGCCCATCGTCATCCCCAGCCCGGCCAGGGCGTCAAGCATCTCCGGAACTCCGGTGAACAGGGAGCTGTCCAGGGCACCGTGCTCCGCGTAGTCGGCCCGGTAGGTGTGCAGGGCCCGCCGCGCCGTCTCCTCGTCGAGGCCGACGACGTACCGGAAGGACTCGTACATCGGCGGTCCGACGAAGGAGCGCAGGGTGGGCTCGTCCGGCACCCCTGCACCCACGCTGCGCAGCGCGGCCGCGGCACTGGCGGTGACGCCCGGCGCAGAGTCGACCAGGGTGCCGTCGAGGTCCAGCAGGAGACAGGTCGGATTCATGAACATCCCGTCTCCGTCTCCGTCTTTGTCGCCTTGGCCGACTGCCCGGCCCCGTGGCGCAGGTGGTAATAGAGGAAGCAGGCTCCGACGAACGGGATGCCGAAGTACAGGGCCGTGACCTGCGCCGGGTCGAAGGCGATGCCGACGAGCGATGCCAGGCAGAGGGTGAAGGCGAGTACCGGCACGACCGGATAGAACGGGGTCCGGTAGGCCAGAGTCCTGATGTCCCCGCCGGACTTGACGAACCGCCGGCGGTGCAGGAACTGGGAGGCGACGATGGACATCCAGACGCCGACGGCGGCGAAGCCTGCCACGGAGACGAGCACCAGGTAGACCGTCTCCGCCGCGACCACGCTGCTGAGCAGGGAGGCGAGGCCGCCCAGCATGCTCAGCAACAGCGCGGTCATGGGGATTCCGCGGGAGTTTAGGCGGCGCAGTGCCTGTGGTGCCTGTCCTTCTTCCGACAGGGAGAACAGCATGCGGGCGCAGGAATACAGTCCGCTGTTCCCGGCCGACAGCAGCGCCGTGATGATCACGAAGTTCATCAGGTCCGCCGCGTACGGGATGCCGACGGTCGAGAAGACGGTGACGAAGGGGCTCTCGTCGAGACCGACCTTCTCGTACGGGATCATGGCGGCGATCACCGTGATGGCGCCGACGAAGAAGAGCAGCAACCGGACGACGGTCACCCGCAGTGCCTTGGGGACGGCGGTGGCAGGGTCTGCGGTCTCGCCCGCGGCGACGCCGATGAGTTCGGAGCCGGAGAAGGCGTAGAAGGCTGCGAGGACGGTGACCAGGATGCCTGAGAAACCGTGGGGGAAGAGGCCGCCGTCGGTGGTGAAGTTCTCGAAGAGGGACGGGAACGCCTGGCCACTGTCGGCGAGCGGGTGGAAACCGGCCAGGGCGGCACCGCCCAGGACGATGAGGGCGACCACGGCGACGACCTTGATCACCGAGAACCAGTACTCGGTCTCACCGAAGATCCGTGCAGAGAAGGCGTTCACTGCGAAGACGACCGCGGCGAAGACCACACACCAGACCCACACGCTCACCGAGGGGAACCAGCGCTGCATCAGCAGACCGCAGGCGGTGAACTCGGAGCCGAGGGCGACGGCCCAGGTGAGCCAATACAGCCACGCCGTGGCGAATCCGGTCGCCGGGCTGATGGAGCGGGCGGCGTAGATGTGGAAGGAGCCCGAGACGGGGTAGATGACGGCGAGTTCGCCGAGGCAGGTCATGACCAGGTAGACGACGAACGCGCCGACGAGGTAGGCGAGCACGGCGCCGAGAGGGCCGGCCTGGGAAATGGTGAAGCCGGAACTGATGAACAGCCCGGAGCCGATAACGCCCCCCATCGCGATCATGACGAGGTGGCGGGCGGTCATCGAGCGGCGCAGTGCCTCGCGGGGCGCCTCGGACGGGGATCCGGGCGGGACGGGCGACAGCGCGGGGGACGGGGGAGGAGATGAGGGCGCTGTGTGCGGCAGTGCCGGGGTGCTTCCCGGCGTGAGTGGCAGGGACATATGACGTGTCCTTGGGTGGCAGCGGCTGGGGACGGCAACGCATGGCGAAGGGGTGATGCCACTGGTGGGGCCTGCGGCGCGCGGGATGGGTGGCTCCGCGCGCCGCGGCCGGGAGGAGTGCCTGAGGTCTGCGACGTCGATCAGGCGCGGTGGACGAGGTCGAACGGAGCGGACAGTTCGACGACCGGGACTTCCCAGGGATGGGCATGGAGGATGCGGCCGAGGACGCGCGACACCTCGTCGTCCGGCGTACGAGCGTCGATGTGGACGGTGACGGTGAGCGCGGGGGAGAGGGAACTGTCGCCGACGGAGCCGAAGGTCGGGTGGGCACCCGGCTTCGTGGTGAAACCCTCCACGCCGACACCCACCTCGAAGACGTCGCTGTAGACACCGAAGTCGCCCGCGCACGGTGAAGAACGCAGGACCTGCAGCAGCGAGCCGAATGCCGCGTCGTCGCGCAGCGTCTCGGTGTGGCCCGCTCCCAGGGCGGCGAGTGTCTCACCGGTGACCGGCCAGTACACCCGGATCGACCGGACTGGGCGGAGCTTGATGTCCCCAAGGGGTGGTCGTGCCGACACACCGTTGAGTGCCGATGCCGTCGTGGCGGTGGTCATGTGTGTGAGTTCCCTTCTCCGATTGACCGCGATGCTATGTGTGCATTAAGTACACGACAAGATGTGAATGCTGCACAGTTTGGAAAAGGTTCGCCGGATGATCACCGAGGTGATCGCTGGGTGGTTTCCGGGCCGGGTAGGGTGCCGCACATGGAATCGAGTGTGGGCCGGGGCTTCGACATACTGTCCGCGCTCACCGGTCGCACGGTTGCCAACCACCGCGGCGTCTCGATCAGCGACCTGGCCCGCGACATGGGGCGCGACCGCAGTCAGGTGTCCCGGGCCCTGAGCGCCATGACCGAGGAGGAATTCCTCCTGCGTGACGCCGCGTCACGCACCCTCGCACCGCACTGGCGGCTGTACGCGGACGCACAGGAGCTCACAGCCCACCGGCTGCGCACGGACGGGCAGACGGCGCTGGAAGGGCTGGCCGCCGACACCGGCGAGAGCTGCTACCTCGGCATACTCGTCGGCGACACCACCGTCACCATTGCGGAACGGGTGCCGCCGGGCAGCAACCAGATCGGCTCCTGGATCGGGCGGCCCTACCCGGCGTACTGCAGCGACTGCGGCCAGGCCCTGCTGTGCGACGCCGAGGACGACGAGGTCGCCTCGGTCCTCGCCCGCACCGATTTCGTACGCCACGGACCCAACACCCCCACCAGCGTCGACGACTTTCTCCACCGCCTGGCGGGAACCCGCGAGCGCGGCTACTCCGTCATCGACGAGGAGGCCGAACCCGGCCTGTACTCGATCGCCACACCGGTCCGCGACTTCCGCGGTGAGGTGATCGCCGCGATCCAGATCGTGGGACCGCGTGTCCGCCTGGCGCCCCGCACCGATGACCACGCGGCGGCGGCCCTGTCCTGGAGCCGGTGGCTCCAGGACGCACTGCGCGGCCACAACAGCCGCTGAATCCGCTGCAAGCAGCCACACAGGCCTTCCGGCCTCCGACACGTGCCGCAGCCATCACCGCGCCGATGCCGTGCGGTGCGGCGCAGCCGGCGCCGGCGGTCGGGGCCCGTGGTGGCGGGCTGCTGCGACAGTCCAGAAACGCCCGTCATCTTCACCGTTCACGAGCTCAAGCGCCTCGCCCGCAACGCCGCCGAGCTCATGACGCCGGCCGCCGAGCTCCAGGCCGACGGCACCCAGTTCGAACTCCTCACCGGCCCGCTCACCGGCATCTATGACTCGAACGGCATGGGCGCCATAGTCTTCGCCGAGCTCGCCGTCGCCGGGCGGATCGAGCGCAATCACATCCGGGAGAAGACCCTCGAAGGCCAGCGAACGCCGGAGACACTCCCCCGTGGATGCCCTCGCGACCGTACGCGAAGGCGTACGACGAGCTCCTCGGTGCCGCCGGCCGGCTCGGCATGCTGCGGCGCCGGAAGGCGGGGCGTCGACGTCACTCGACTGCGACCCTGCACATGGCCTGGTTCGGCGCGACCATCCTGTTGCGACCGTCCCGAACACCCCGCCGCCCGGCTTCCGCCACGAAACGAGCGCCTGCTCCAGCCGGCCGCGAACTGACGCGAGGCAGTACCGGAACCCGGCAAGTTCGCCCCACCGCGCCCCGCCCTACGGCTCGTCAGGGCTGGCGAACCGGCCCAGGAACATCCGACGAAAACCGGTGGTAAGACCCGCCGACGTGGGGAGGACACCAGGTTCACCACGTCCGTTGGCGTACCGCTGATTTCTGTTCCAATACCTCCCAAGGGCTGCGGCGTGCTCGACGCCAGCCGCTGTCAATCCTGACGCGGCCGTCCGCTGCATCAGGATTCCACCCCGGAAAGGCTCAGACGCTGAACGCCTCACTCGCAGAAGCACTCTCCGTCGCCCTGCTCCTGGCGGTGCTGGCCTGCGCGGTGATCCGGCCGTGGGGCTGGCCGGAAGCGGTCGTGGCCGTCCCCGCCGCCGGGGTGGTCATCGCCACCGGCCCCGGCCTCGGCGATCCGCCGGGCCGCCCTTCACCAACCGGCCCGAGCCTTTCGTTGGGTCATGACTCCTGGTGGGGAGCGTGGAAAGTGCGCCGGTAGCCCTGAGGTGTCGTCCCGAGCCGACGGACGAAATGGTGGCGGAGGTTGTCGATGGTGCCGAAGCCGGTGCGGCGGGCGATGGCGGTGATCGGTTCGTCGGTAGTTTCCAGATGGTGTTGGGCGAGCAGCACGCGCTGTCCCATCAGCCATTGCAGTGGGGTGGTTCCGGTCTCCTGCTGGAAACGGCGGGCGAAGGTACGCGGGGACAGGTGGGCGTGGCGGGCCATCGCCTCGACGGTCAGGCCCTGGTCGAGGTTGGCTTCGATCCAAGCCAGCACAGGGGTCAGAGAGCCGGTTCCCTCCCGAGGCTGGGGGCGTTCGCGGTACTGGCGCTGGCCACCTTCCCGGTGCGGGGGTGCCACCATCCTTCGGGCGATCGCGTTGGCGACGGCGCTGCCGTGTTCCTTGCGGACCAGATGAAGGCAGGTGTCGACGCCGGCGGCAGTACCAGCCCCCGTGATGACCGGGTCCTCGTCGACATACAGCACGTCCGACTCGACCCGGGCCCGGGGGTGGCGGCGGGCGAGTTCCTCGGTGTACCGCCAGTGGGTGGTGCAGCGCCGCCCGTCCAGCAGGCCAGCCTGGCCCAGGAGGAAGGCGCCGGTGCAGATGCTGAGGATACGGGCGCCCCGCTCGGCGGCGACGCCCAGTTCCTCGACTAGCCGATCCGGCTGCCGCACGTCCAGGTCGTAGGCCGGAACGCAGATGAGATCCGCGGAAGCGAGCCGCTCTAGGCCATGCGGGGTGCGCACTTCGAAGCCGTGCCGGGTGGGCACACTGTCGCCCGCTGCCGAGACGAGGGCGAAGTCGTAGCGGGGCAGAGCATCGGCACCGCGGTCGATGCCGAAGATCTCGCAGAAGACGCCCACCTCGAAGGCGTGGGCACCGTCGAGGGCGAGGACCGCGACATCTCGGAACATCGGTTCCAGGCTCCTTCAGGGCGGTGGCAGTAATTTCAGCCTATCTGTCATTTCTGCCGCTCCCATCGGGTGCCCTGCCTTGAAAGGCTCGCGGCCATACGCGCACCATTCCGAAAGCTGGGCCCCGATGACCACACCCCTCCCCGCCTCCGGCACCACCGCACTGTCGTCACAGGCCGCGCAGGTCCTGCGCACACTCGCGCTCGACGAGGACCTGAAGTGGCGCATCCCCCAGGACCCGGCCGTCGGCCCACTGGCCCGCAAGGCCGCCCGGCGCTACGTGGCCGGCGAAAGTCTCACCGACGCGCTGGAACGCGCGAAGAGCATCCTTGCCACCGGCCACCGCGTGAACGTCGAGTACATGGGTGAAAGCTGCCGCGACTCGCAGCGCGCCACTGAGGAGACCGATGTCTTCCTCAACGCCGCCCGACTGCTGCCGCCCGACTGCTCGATCTCCCTTGACCTCTCCCACATCGGCCTCGCCATCGATGAAGAACTCGCCCTGGCCAACGCCACCCGCCTTGCGCAGGCCACTGCCGATACCGGAAGAGAGATGATCATCTCCGCCGAGGGTTCTGACCGCACCGACGCCGTGCTGGCCGTGCACCGCGCCCTGTGCGAATCGTTCGACCACGTGGGCGTCACCGTCCAGGCCCGGCTGCACCGCACCGCCGAGGACCTGCACCGACTCCTCTCCCTACCCGGACGCATCCGCCTGGTCAAAGGCGCCTTCCTCGAACCCGAGACCATCGCCTACCCGCGCGAGGACCCTGCCCTTGCCACCGCCTACCTCGACCATGCAGAGCGACTGGCGGACTCAGGCCATCTGTGCTCCTTCGCCACCCACGACTGGGACCTGATCCACCACATCGACCGCCACATAAGTGGGAAGACGCCCGAATCCGTTCCCTGGGAGTTCGAGACCCTCCTCGGGCTCGGCCCCGACCGCCTAGACGCCATGGCCGAGCGAGGCCACCCCACCCGCGAGTACGTCGTCTTCGGCACCGATTGGTGGCTCTACGTCTGCAACAGGATCGCCGAAGACCCTCAGCGACTGCTCCAGGCCCTCGTCGACGCCGCTTCCTGACCACCCACCCGTCAGCGCGACTCAACCGCAGGCCATGCGGGCAACCGTGGGACTCTCGCCTGTCGCGGTAAATGCCGGATTTACTGCGACGGAGCCTCTGCCGTAATCATTGCGACCTGCGGCGGGGTGCTCCGGCGCCGCCAGGGTGAGGTCTACGCATTTACTGCGGCAGGACCGGGAGTGTGGGGCGGGCGTGACGATCGAACTGGTGACCGAACTCGATGGCGGGGGCGCGTTGCGGTTGCAGCGCGCCCGCGTCATACCTCAGTCCGCCCCTCCGGCCACGTACAGCGCGGCGGTCGAGCGCTACCTCACCGGTGCGGGCATCGCGAAGTCGTCCGCGCGGATCTACCGGATCTCGCTGACGACGTGGGGATGGATGTTCGCCGGCGCCCCGGCCCCGACCGGGCCCGCCCGCCGGGGCGCGAAGCCCCCGCTCTACCCGATCGCCGCGATCGACGACCCCGTGTTGCCGGAGGTGCTGGCCGAGCTGGCGGCGGCGCGGGCGGACGAGATGGACGCCGACACCGACAACCGGGAGCCGTCCATCGCGCGCAAGGCGATCGGCTGGTGGCAGCGCCAGGACTGGATCGAAGGCGATCCGACGATCGGTATCGAGCGGCGGCCGGCGCTGCCCGACCGCACCAAGGCCCTGGCGGAGAACCAGATCGCCGCCCTGTGGCGTCTGGACGTCGCCCTGCGGGAGAAGACGCAGTGGAAGATGCTCTACGAGTCCGCCGCACGGGCCGATGAGGTGCTGTGCCTGAACGTGGAAGACCTGTACCCGCAGGACAAACGCGGGAAGACCACCGCCAAGGGCGGGGCGACGGCGCGGATTCACTGGCAGTCCGGCACCGCCCAGCTCCTGCCCCGCCTCATCGGTCGCCGGACCTGCGGCCCGCTGTTCCTCACCGACCGCAAAGCCCCCGCCGGAACGCCGACGCTCGACGTGTGCCCGGACACCGGCCGTGCCCGGCTCTCCTACCGACGGGCCGAAGAGATCTTCGATCGAGGAGAACACCCGGCTGCTCGCCAACCCCCTCGCCTCACCCGAGGACATCGAGGACCTGGACGGCTGGACGCTCCACCTGCTCCGCCACAGCGCCCTGACACACGACGCCGAGGACGGCACCTCCACCCCGATGCTGCTGGCCCGCTCCCGCCACGCCTCCGTCCGCTGCCTGAAGCGGTACGCCCGCCCGGCGTGAAGGCCAGTTCGAGGATCTCGCCCGCAGTACAGTCTCACGTCCCTCAACGTGCGACCGGGCTTTCGGCGTCAAGGGATACACGAGACCTCAGGGTGCGAGCCCACCAGTCCCTGGGCCGCGGTCGGCGGCCGGGCGCCACATGGTGGTGACGACGTGGCCGGTGGCGATGGCGATCTGGTGCAGGGCAGTGAAGCCGACGCTCTCGTACCGCTGGAGATTCGCCGGATTGGACGACTCCAAGTAGGCGGGGGCACAAAGAACGTCGATGCGGGCGAGGCTCTCTGACAGCAGAGCCATGCCGAGTCCCTTGCCCCGGTGATGGTCGTGAACGCCGAGGAGCGTGAGATAGAAATGCGGCTGCCTTGGTCGCACGGCCGCGAATTGGTCGCTCACCGTCAGGATGGCCTCGGCCACTTCCGGGCCGGCGGCCTGCCACAGAAGGTTTGCGAGGTTGCCTGCTTCTTCGGGGGCCAGTTCCTCTCTGCCCGGCGGGATCCATACGGCTGCGGCCTCCGCGTTCTCGCTGACGAGCAGCCAGTGATGGCGCAGCGCCGACGTCGCGTACAGCCGCCACACGGCAGCGGCCTGGACCGCGCGCCGTTCGACGTCAGGAAAGGCTGGGCCCCACAGCGGGTCGTGAAAGAAGGCGGTGGTCAGCGTGCGGACGACGGCGTCGATGTCTGCGGACGCGGCGACGCGCATGCGAACGGGGCGCTGCGTGGAGGTCATCCGCTGGTCCGTTCCAGAAGGGCGAGGGCCGTCTCGGCCGCGGCGAGGTCCTGGGGACCGATGCCGATGAGCTTGGCGACCGTGATGTCCTCCGGTGTGTGCCGTCCGGGAACCCGGCCGGCCAGGACGTCGCCGATCTCGCCGTCGATGCGGTCCTCCGTCACCTCTCCGCGGGCGATGGCGGCATGAATGTCCCCGTAGCGGAGGGCGAGCTCGCGGCTGTCCACGATGACCCGGGTGGCGCGGTGCAGGCAGGTGCCGTCGAGCTCGCGCTTGGCCGGGTCGTCGGCGCCGAGAGCGGTGATGTGCTGGCCGGGGCGGAGCCAGGAGCCGAACAGGACGGGGGTGGGGCTGGCCGTCGCGGTGACGACGATGTCGGACCGGCGCACGGCCCGCTCCGGATCGGAGACCGCGGTGACGTTGACGTGCGGCAGGTCCTGGCCGAGGCGGTCGGCGAGTGCGGTCGCCCGACGGTGATCGCGGCCCCAGACGTGGATCTGCCGGACGGGACGTACGAGGGTGAGGGCGCGGGCCTGGAGTTCGGCCTGCCTGCCGGTGCCGAGGACGGTCGCGCGGGTCGAGTCCGGGCGGGACATCGCGCGGGCGCAGACGGCTCCCGCTGCGGCCGTGCGGAGGTCGGAGAGGTGGTGTTCGTCCTCCAGCAGGGCGGTGACGGCGCCGGTTGAGGCGTCGAAGAGTGCGACGAACCCGCCGCCTTCCGGCAGGCCGCGCGTCCGGTTGCCCGGGAACCAGTTGGCGATCTTGACGAGGAAGTGGCGGCCCCCGGGTAGGTGGGCGGCCTTGACGTGGGAGTCCCCGCCGTCGGCGACGGGCAGCACCATGACCGGTGCCCGGGCGCCTTCGGTGGTGCTGAACGCGATGAAGGCTTCGGCGACCGGCTCCACGAGGTCGGTGAGGTCCACGACCGCGCGAATGCGGTCGGCCGTGTAGAGGGGGAAACTGGGCATGGCAATGGTCCTCACTCGGGCAGGGTGTCCAGGGTTCCCCGGGCCACCATGGTCACGTCGCCGCCGACCCGGATGTTGCGCAGCGCGTCGGGGCTTCCCTGCGGCAGGACGGTGAGCCGGCTCGGACGGCCGGTGAAGCGCCCTTGCCGCAGCGCGAACTCCTCCTCGACGGGCACGGTGCGGTTGTGGGCCAGATACGCGCCGACGCAGCCGGCCGCACTACCGGTCGCGACGTCCTCCAGGACACCGTCGTTGTTCCAGTGGCGGCCTTCCAGGGCCTCGACGTCGAGCACGTACGCGAACTGCGCGCCGTACCGCCCGACAAGCTCCGCGAAGTCGCTGCGGACGATCCTCGCCTCGGCCAGACCCGCCACCACCGGCACGATGAGATAGCGCAGGCCGGTGGAGACGACACACAGGGGAAGATCGGCGAGTACCCGAGTGGGCAGATTCAGCGCCGCGGCAATCTCCGTCCTGTCCTCCGTCGGCACGGTCGCGAGGAACTCCGGCGCTCCCTGGTCGAGTTCCGCGTGGTACCCGGTGGTGGTACGCCGGGTGGTCACTTCGACGGCCCTGTCGACCAGGTGGAACGTCCAGCGTCGCGGGCTGGGGTCACCGTCACGCTCATGCAGGACGGCGGCCGCGCCGAGCACCGGGTGCCCAGCGAAGTCGAGTTCCTCGAAGAGGTCGAATACCCGGGCGGTGACGTCCTCGCTCCCGTCCGCGCCGCTCAGGAAGATCGTCTCGAAGTGCCGGAGCTCCTGGGTGATCGCGAGCAGCTGCCCGGTGGACAGGCCGGGGTCCTCGGGGAAGACGGCAAGGGTGTTGCCGGTGAACGCCTTGCCGGCAAACACATCGACATGGCGGTAGTGCAGGGGCATGTGGTTTCCAGGGTTGGTGCACTGGTGGCTGGTTACGGCTTGACGCTAGGCGGGACCGGCCGTCCAGTCATGGTCCAATCACGGTAAAGTGGCCTATGTGAATGGCACGGTGCGGCGCGTCCCGGCGTCGCAGTTCCCCCAGATGCTCGGCGAATGGCGCGCCGGCCACGGACCGCTGGCGCGGCGGTTGGCCGATGCCGTGGAGAAGGCCGTCCGCGACGGCCGGCTTCCGCTCGGGGTGCAGCTTCCCGCCGAGCGCCTGCTCGCCGGCGAGCTCGGTCTCGCGCGGGGCACCGTGGCGGCGAGCTACCAGATCCTGCGCGCCGAGCAGCTGATCGTCACCCGGACCGGCTCCGGCAGCACCGTCGCCCTGCCGCCCCGGCTTAACGACCGCCTCTCGCCGTGGGCCAGTGATCGGGGCGAGGCGGGCAAGAACGGGGCGCCGCTTGACCTCACCGTCGCGGAGCCCGCGGCACCCTTCGACGAACTGCTCCAGGCCGTGAGGGAAGCGACCGACACGCTGCCCGCCGCACTGCTGCACGACTCAGCCGAGGGCGACCGTCCGTCGGCGCTGCGCACAGCCATCGCCGACGCCTACGGCGCCCAGGGGCTCCCGACCGACGACGGGCACCTCCTGCTGACCAGCGGAGCCGACGCCGCCTTGAGCCTGCTCAGTGCGGCGTACCTGCGGCCGAGCAGCCGGGTCGTCCTGGACTCCCCTACCTATCCGGGCGCGCTCGCCCTGTTCCGCGGCGCGGGTGCCCGGCTGGTCGCCCAACCCCTCACCCTCACCGGCTGGGACGTCCCCGCCCTGGACCGCACGCTCAGGGCGTCCCGGCCGTCCCTGACGTACCTGGTCGTGGACTTCCACAACCCCACGGGCCTGCTGATGGGCGAGGAGGAGCGCGCCGAATTGCGACGGCGGCTGCGCCACCACGACACCCTGGTCGTCTTCGACGAGACCATGCGAGACCTGGACCTGCGAGAGGGCGCCGCCCCGCCGCGTGTCGCGGGGCGCGCCAGTGACCGGCACGTCGTGTATGTGGGTTCCTTGAGCAAGTCGCTGTGGCCGGGCCTGCGCGTGGGCTGGATCCGGGCCCATCCCGACGTCGTCCGGCGGCTGGCGGCGCTCCCGCTCGCGGCCGCGCTCGCCCCCTCGCCGTTCGACCGGCTCGTCGCCGCCGGGCTCCTGGAACGCCGGGAGGCGGTCCTCGACCGTCGACGCGCCCAGCTGAGGTCCCAGCGGGACCACTTGGCCGCGCGGCTGTCGGCTCTGCCGTGGTGCCGCTTCCAGGTACCGCAGGGCGGCCTTTCCCTGTGGCTCGAACTCCACGACGCCGACTCCCGGCGGCTGGCCGACCTGGCGGCCACGCGTAACCTCGCCCTCACGCCGGGCTTCCACTTCTCCCCCGACGGCGCCCTGGACGGCTATCTGCGACTTCCCTTCACCCTCCCGCCCGATGTACTCGACACGGCGGTCGACAGACTCACTGAGGCCCATGCCGCCCTGGAAGGCTCTCATTGACCAGCGCCCGCGCCTCAGCTTGACTCTGTCGGGGAGTGCGTCCTGAACACGATGAGGAGCTCTATGTAGGAATTGCATCCTTATTGATCCGAAAACGCTTTGGGTTCAGGCTCGTTGACGGTGTGTGAGTGATCTGGTGGGGGATGCGCGGGCCTGGTCGCCGGACGCGCAGGAGGCCGTGCGGTTGCTGGCAGTGTCCGCGCTGGTGGAGGGCCGGGACCGGGTAGAGGTTGCCGCCCTGTTCAAGGTGTCGGTCAGGGCCGTGGACAACTGGTGGGCGCAGTGGCAGGCCGGCGGGCGGGGCGCACTGCTCTCCCGCGCGCGGGGTCGTCGCGTGGGTGAGCATCAGGTCCTGTCGGAGGCCGAGCAGGCCGCCGTGCGGCAGGCTGTCCTCGATCACATCCCCTCCGACCTGGGGCTTTCGGGTCAACTGTGGACACGGGGGCAGATAGGCGAGCTGATCTTCAAGCTGTACCGGGTCCGCTTCACCGAGCCCGGGGTGGGCAAGTACCTCAAGCGTTGGGGACTGACCTTCCAGCGTCCGGACAAGCGGGCGGTCGAGCAGGATCCGGAAGCGGTCCGCCTCTGGCACGAGGAGACCTGGCCGGCGATCCGGGCCAGGGCGAAGGCGGAGAACGCCGAGGTTCTCTTCGGCGACCAGGTCGGGATCCGCTCGGACCAGGTCACCGGCCGCACCTGGGGCGCCAAGGGCACGACTCCCGTCGTCCGCCGGACTGGGAACCGGTTCTCCGTGAACGCAATGTCCGCGATCAGCACCCGCGGCCGGATGCACTTCATGGTCTTCACCGAGTCGTTCGACGCGAAGGTCATGTGCCGCTTCCTCGCCCGGCTCGTCGGGCACTTCTACCGGAAGATCCACCTGATCGTCGACCGGCATTCGGCCCACCGCTCGAAGACCGTCCGGGCCTGGCTCGCCGGCCACAAGGACCAGATCGAGCTGCACTTCCTGCCCTTCGTACTCACCCGAGCTGAACCCCGACGAGCTGGTCAACGCCGACCTCAAACGCAGCCTGCCCCACACCCACCGGGCCAGGAACCAGACCGAACTCGCCGCCGAAACCCGCAGGTTCTTCCATAGACGCCAGCGTCAACCACACATCGTCCGCGGCTACTTCGGCGGCCCGCACGTCCGCTACGTCCTGGACGAGAACCCTTTGAGTTTCTGATCAATATGAGTGGTTTGCGGTCTGGCAGGCCCCTTCCAGGGAACTGGCCGACGCGTTCCTGGGCGGTGTCGAGAGCTCTGGCTGGTACACCTACTTCGAGCAGTCCAACATCGTGGGTGAGCTGCGGTCGGTCGAGGCGGTCGCCGCCGAGCACCTGGCACTGGAGGCTGAGGTCAAGTGAGCGTGCTCGAGAATCTGCCGGAGAAGATCGGAGGGTGGCCGCGCACGGAGGCCACGGAGGCCACTGTTGCCTTCGCTGCCTAGCACTCTCCGGAATGGCTGCTCAGCCACACTGTCCGCAGTTACTTCTACGCTCGTAGTATCGCCGTCGCCAGGAACCTCGTTGCCGGCGCGGACTACGACGACGAGACGCTCTTCCTCGCCACGGTGCTGCACGACATCGGCCTGACCGACGAGGGACAGGGGCCGAACCGGTTTGAGGTGGACGGTGCGTTCCGGGCCGCTCGCTTCGCCCGGGAACACGGTCTGTCCGATGCCGCCGCCGACCAGATCCGGGACGCGGTGGCGCTGCACACCTCCCCGGGGATCGCGCACCACAAGCACACGGTCGGGGCTCTCGCGCATTTCGGTATCGGTGCCGACATGTTCGCTTTCGGTATCGAGGAAGTGGACCGAGCAGTAGTGGACGCGGCGCACGAGGCGTTTCCGTATCTGGACCTGAGGAACAACATCCACGCGCAGTTGGTCCATCAGATCGACGAGCAGCCGTCGAAGTGGGCGCCGCTGTCGTTCGTCGACATCGTGTATCGCAAGTACCGGCCGGACAATCCGTTCCCCGGGCTGGACGAGCTGATCGCTGCCCCGGCGCGTCCGGAGTAACGACGTCTCGCGGTGGCTGCGGTCGGGTGCCGGGCCGTTTGCGGCGGGCAGCTGTGAGGAAGGAGGGCAGCCGGAATACGCCGGAAACGTGCCGTAGGCCAGGCGGAACGGTGAGTTGCTCGCCGCTACTGCGCTGAACCGTCGGCAGTTGTGGGGCGGAAGGTGCGGCGGTACGCCTGGGGTGTGATCCCGATGGCGGCATGAAGATGCTGGCGCAGGGAGACACCGGTGCCGAACCCGGCGCGGTCGGCGACCAGGTCGACGGGCCAGTCAGTGGTCTCCAGCAGGTGCCGGGCCAGGTCGACGCGCTGGCGGATGAGCCACTGGCCGGGGCTGGTGCCGACCTCGTTGCGGAAGCTGCGGGTGAAGGTACGCAGGCTGACGTTGGCGTGGGCAGCCATGTCAGCCAAGGTGACGGGTTCAGAGAGGCGTTCCATGACCCACGCCTGCGTGGGGGCGGTGCGGGGGCCAGTGGGGTCGGGGACGGGGCGCCGGATGTACTGGGCCTGGCCGCCGTCGCGCCAGGGCGGTACGACGCAGGAGCGGGCGACCTCGTTGGCGATGCCGCTGCCGTGGTCGCGGCGGACGATGTGCAGGCACAGGTCGATGCCGGCGGCTACCCCGGCGGAGGTGAGGATTTCGCCGTCGTCAATGAAGAGGACGTCGGGGTCGATGCGCGCGGTGGTGAACATACGCTGCAGGCGGTCGGCTTCGCGCCAGTGCGTGGTGGCGGGGCGGCCGTCGAGCAGTCCCGCGGCTGCCAGCACATAGGTGCCGGTGCAGATCGCCACGATCCGGGTTCCTGGGCGGATGGCAGCCAGGGCCTCGCGCAGGGCGTCGGGCAGGCGGCCCTCCTCGCGAATGGGGCCCAGCGCGTGGGAGGGCGGGATGACGACGGTGTCGACTGTGGCCAGCAGGGAGGCGTCGTAAGAGACGGTGAGCTGGTAGTCCGCCTCGGCGCGGACGGGCCGGCCGTCCAGGCTGCACGTGGTCACGGAGTAGAGCCGGCTGCCCGTGCTGTCGCGGGCGGCGCCGAAGATCCGCGCGGGGATACCGAGCTCGAAGGGGACCACCCCATCCAGGGCCAGAACGCCAACGTGATGCATGACCCGATCCTTTCATTCCTTGACCATCGGGCCACTACTGGGGGGCTGTCCGCCCGGGCAGTCTTGGGACGTGCCCAAGAGAACCGGCATAAATAACAAGAAACCCCCTGCTGAAAAGAGCACGTCATCATGGACCAGGCCACCACCCCCGCGACCATGCGCGCCATCTCCCTGGACGCCGCCGGAGCTCCGGAAGTCCTCAAGGTCGTCGAGACACAATGCCCGATCCCGGGCCGGGGCGAGATCCTGGTCCGGGTGCACGCGGCGGGCGTGAACCCGGCCGACTGGAAGATCCGCGATCGGGGCGTGTTCGCCAGTGGCGCCAGGCCGCCGTTCACGCTCGGTTTCGACGTCGCCGGGGTGGTCGAAGCGGTCGGCGACGGGGTGACACTCTTCCAGGCGGGGGACGAGGTGTTCGGGATGCCGCGCTTCCCGCACCCGGCGGGTGCCTATGCCGAGTACGTCGCAGCCCCGGCCCGGCACTTCGCCCCACGCCCCAAGGGCCTGAACCACATCCAGTCCGGTGCCCTGCCGCTGGCCTCGCTGACCGCCTGGCAGGCCCTGGTGGACACCGCGAACGTCCAGCCCGGCCAGCGCGTCCTGATCCACGCGGCCGCCGGAGGCGTCGGTCACCTGGCCGTGCAGATCGCCAAGGCCCGCGGCGCGTACGTCATCGGCACCGCCAGCTCCGCCAAGCACGAGCTACTGCGCTCGCTGGGCGCAGACGAGCTGATCGATTACCGCACCCAGGACTTCGCCGAGGCCCTCCGCGACGTCGATGTCGTCCTGGACTCCCTCGGCGGCCCCAACTGGGCCCGATCCCTGCAAACGCTGCGGCCGGGTGGCACGTTGATCTCGATCCTGCCGCTGAACGACACATTCCCCGCCAAGGAGGCCGAAGCGGCCGGAGTGCGGGCGGTGTTCATGCTCGTCGAGCCCGATCATGCGGGGTTGCGCGAGATCGCTTCCCTGGTCGAGAACGGCCGCCTGCGCGTGATCGCCGACTCGGTCTTCCCCCTCGAAGAAGCCGCCCATGCCCACACGCTGGGCGAGGCCGGCCGCACCACCGGCAAGATCGTCCTCTCCGTCACCTCCTGACCCACCCCTCAGCTGTTGCCCGGCGGCAGCCATGCCGCCGATTTCCCCGGTCTGCCTCAGGCAGGCCCCACCCCACCCGCACCACGCAGAACGGAATCACCATGAGCAGCATCACCACCCCGGCCAGCACCCGTGACGTCGTCGACGCGTTCTTCGCCCGCTTCGGCGAAGGCGACACGCCTGCCCTGCTGGACCTGTTCGCGGACGGCGTCGATTTCCACGTCGGCGGCGCCCCCAACGTCCCCTGGACCGGCAGCCGCGCCAGCAAGGACGACATCGCCGCGTTCTTCGCCTCCTTCGGCCAGCACCTCACCCCGGCAAAGGAGTACGTCGTCGCCACGACCGTCGTCGACGGCGACCACGCCGTGGTCATCGGCTACAACCGCTTCGGGGTCCTGGCCACCGGCAAGTCCTTCACCAACCACTTCGCCCTCCACATCACCACAGCCGACGGCAAGATCACCGGCTACCGCATGTACGAGGACAGCCACGCCATCAGCGAAGCCTTCGCTGTCTGACCACGCGGCACGACTATCCCCCGGCCGGAGTGTCGGCAAACGAACGTCGACCACCTTCGTGATGTCCACGGCCGTATGGAAATAAGGCAGTTCGCCAGCAGCTCGTTGAACTTGATGAGCTTCTCCTGGTCGTCAGGGTCGTTGTCCCGCATCTCCTCCCCGGCGAACCGGAGCCAGTTGGAGCACTTGTGGAACGCCTCGACCTTGTTCGTCATCGACTGGATCGACTCCCGCAGCTCAGGCTCCGACAGGAATCGCAGGAGCACGATGGTGCGCATCACCCGCCCGAGCTCGCGGTACGCCTGGTAGATACGGCTGCGGCGGGACTCGTTGCCCAGGCGCCGCAGCAGCGCGGCCGAGGAAAGCCGGCCCTCCCGGATGGAGAGGACCATGCGCATGAGGTCGATCCAGTGGTTCTCGATCAGCTTCCAGTCGATGACGTCCTTATCGGGGGCGCCGAACAGCGGGTCGATGTGCTGGTACCTCACAGTCGAGCTGGGCCGGTAGAAGACCAGGTCCTTCCGGTTGCGGATGCGCGGGAGCAGCTCGATGCCGAGCATGTGCGCGAGTCCAAAGACCGGCAGCGACTGGCCTTGCGTATCTCCGTGGACGATGTCCACGGTCACCTCGGACTCGTTCTTCAAAAGACCCTCGAACAAGTACACCGCCTCCCACACACCACACGGGATGAAGTGGGAGAAGAGCGCGATGTAGGTGTCGGAGATGTGCCGGTAGGCGATGCCGCCATAGCCGCTGTACCGGATCGAGGTCTCGGCCAGCAGGTTGTTTTCCCAGGTGTCGATCTGGGAGCCGTCGACCCCGGCCTTGGAGACATCGCCCCAGACGTGCGCGAGGTCGAGCTGGATGAACATGTCGATGACGTCCGCCGACGCCATGTTCAGCTTGTCGGTGGTGATGTGCTGGTTGCCCGCCAGCGACAGCTCGTGCACTGACACGTTCTGCCGCATGTGCCGCGCGACCTGGGTGGGGCCCGCGTTCGTCCCATAGCAAAAGACCGTCAAGACGTACCGGGCGAGTTTGTCGCGGATCTTCGGGGCCGATCCGGAGGCCGGCCCGAAGTGCCGCCACCACTGAAGCCAGTACGCGGTGCGCGCGAGCACGTCCAAAAGGCTCCACTCCGGCAGTGCAGTTCGGGCTGGAAGAGGGTGGCGAGGAAGAAGGGGTGCGCCGGCAGTTCTGCGATCCGGACCTCGCCCGCGTCGTCGATGCCGGGGAAGCGCAGCCCATGCGAGCGCAGCAGGTCGAGGTGGTGCGGATTGGGGCCGTAATTGCAGTAGTAGCGCTCCATCGTGCGCCCGGCGCCCAGGTGGCGGGCGGCCCGCGAGCCGCCGGTGAGCTCGATCGCACCCTCGTGGCCGACCAGCGAGCAGGCGAGCGGTACGACCACCGCGTCCTCGGCGGCCGTCAGCGGCGCGTTCTCTGCGTGACGGCCCCGGTGTCCTAGCTCAGACACCAGCCGCAAAGTAGAGGGTGATCACGCGGTCGCCGCCGTGGCGACCTTCTCGTCGTGCTCGCGCAGCATCCGCATGACAATGGCGGGCGAGGGGTGTTGCCCCTTCTTCGTACCGGTGGTGATGACGAGCCGCTTGGCGATGTCGCGCAGGCTCATCTCCTGGTCACGCAGGTGGAGGGCCATGGACAGCATGTCCTCGTCGGTGACGCCCGCGCCGCCGATGGTCTTGCCGCGCTTGCGGGCGGACTCGTGGCCTTCGAGGGTGCGGTCACGGGTGTACTCGCGCTCCATCCCGGACATGGCCGGGAGCACGGTGAACACGATGCCGGAGGGGCCGTGCGAGCCCTTCAGTTCTCCGGTGAGGAACTCCAGGCCGACGTCGCTCGCCTTCAGTTCCTCGGCGAGCATGGCGAGTTCGATACCGCGGCCGAGCCAGCCGCTTGTGCTCGTGGACGACGAGGGTCACGGCGACGCCGGAGGAGCGGATCTCCCCGGCGAGCTTCACAGCGGCCTCCAGCTCCGGTCGTTTGGTGGCGCGGGTGGAGATCTTCTCCGAGAAGACCCGCGTCACCCCGGTCTCGGCGAGGGAGTCAAGCTGTGCGTCGAGGGACTGCCGGGCAGCCGAGGCCCGTGCGTAGCCGAGACGGACGTGCCCGGCCGGTTCAGCGCCGGCGCTCACCGGCCGGGGCAGCTCGGTCCACTCATGAAACACCCGCCACTCCCGCTTTCGACTCCGACGTGGACATCGCTGCGACAAGCTTGAGACGCTTTACAAAATCTATAGACCGGTCTATTCTTTAGTCATGGATGGAACCAAGGGAGCCAGGACCAGCTCGCGGCTGGCGGAATCGATGCTGGAACTGATCCAGCGGCACGGCTACAGCGGCACGGGACTCAACGCGGTGGTGGAGCACGCGGGTGCCCCGAAAGGGTCGCTCTACTTCCACTTTCCCCAGGGGAAGGAGGCCCTCGGAGAGAAGGCGGTCGAGCTGGCGGCCGCGCGATTTGGCTCTCTCGTCGCCGACTCGGCGCGAGGGTCGGCCACGCCGGGTGAGGTGGTACGCCGTGTGATCGACGAACTGGCCGGGATGCTCAACGACAGCGGCTTCCAGCTGGGATGCCCAGTCTCGGTGGTGACACTGGAGATGGGTGCGCAGAGCGAACGTCTGCGAGACGCCTGCGCCCATGCCTTCGAGTCATGGATCGCGCCGGTAAGTGACCTGCTCAGTGCGCACGGCCGCCCTCGTCCCGTCGCCCGGGCCCTGGCGACAGCCGTGGTCAGCATGGTGGAAGGAGCGGTGATCGTCTCGCGTGCCCAGCGGTCCACCGAGCCGCTGCACTGCGCCGCCCAGGCGATCGCCGTGCTGCTGGAACAGAGCGCGGAGGCTTCGGCATGAGCCCGGAGGACCGGCATGCACTGGTGCTGGGTGCGAGCGGCTTCATCGGGCGCCACCTGGTACTTGCGCTCGGCCAGGCCGGCGTTCGAGTCAGCACGGCCAGCCGGAGCCATGAGTCCTACCAGCGGCTGACTCGGTGGCTGGCCGGGCGCGGGTACGACCAGGTCCCGACCGACCTCCGGGTCAACTTCGCCAAGGCGTCACTGATCGACGGCGAGTGCGACGACATCACCGAGATCTACAACTGCGCCGGCGCCTACCGGTTCGGCATGTCGGTGGATGAGGCGCGTCGCGCCAACGTTGACAGCGTCCGCGCAGTCGTCGCGTTCGCGGCGCGGCTGCCGAACCTGCGCCGCCTGGTTCAGGTCTCCGGATACCGCGTGGGCGGGCAGGACGCCGCCCCGTGGAGCGAGGAGTATCGACAGGAGACCTACCGGGCCCTGGGCGCCTACGAGGCGTCCAGAGCCGAGGCGGACGCCGTCTTCCAGGACCTGGCAGCGCAGTTGGGCGTCGGTCTCCGCGGATCTGCGCGAGCACGACCTGGTGGTGCTGGCGCTGTCCCGGGACCGGTACGGTCTGGCGCCCGAGGCGTACGACA
>NZ_JBEXPH010000093.1:0-32939 GCF_040611955.1 Streptomyces sp. NPDC006510
AGAGCCTGAGCACCGAAGGACTTCGCCTGCTCAAAAAAGGCGCCACTGCCTTCCAGAACATACGCTTCCTCCTCGGCTGCGCCGAATACGGAGTGGTGCCTGTATGGAACATCCTCACCGGTTTTCCGAACGAGACACCGGAATCGTTGCTCACCCAGATCGCGGTGGTGCCGTCACTCAGCCACCTCGAACCACCGGACAACGACGTTCTCGCTGTGCACTTCGACCGTTTCAGTCCGTACGTGGAACATCCCGATTCCTACGGGCTCACGCTTTCACGGCCCCTGCCGGGATACCGGTACGTCTACCCCGACCTGTCGGCGGAGGACCTGTGGAACGTCGCCTACCACTTCGAAGGCGACTTCCCCGACGACGAAAGCAACACCGAGATCCGACGCCGCCTCGCCGCCCGTGTACGACTCTGGCGGAACCACCACGACAAAGCCCGCTTCACCTACCGGCTCGGATTCGACTCCGTCGTCCTCCACGACCACCGCCCCGGACTGCCGCACCGTGAAGCAGTCCTCCGGGACGCCGACGCCCGCCTCTTCCGGGCCGTCATCGGCGGAACCCGGTTCCGAGACCTCCAAGGGCAGGAGTGGACGGGAGAACGCTGGGAGCAAGCCCTGGAAACGCTCCACACCTGGCAGCGTGACAGGTGGGTGTACATCGAAGGCACGAAGGTCATCGCACTCGCGGTACGCGAACACCCCTCGGCCTACCGCACCCCACCCCCCAAGGGCACACCCCGGCGCACCCGCAACCCCGTACCACTCACCCTCACCAGCACGGTGCGCAAGTCCGGCTGAAACATGCAGGGTTGCTCGCCTTTCTCGGGAACCGTTCGCCCAAAGGAGGACTCACTCCCGCGGAGACCTGCTTCGGTAGCTCATGCGGCCCATGCAGTCCATGCGGCTCATGCGGCCCATGCAGTCCAGCGGAACCGCTGCCATGACCTGCTGATCTCCGTTGCCCGCGGCAGGTCAGGACGGCCGACTCGTCGAGAAGAGCCTCAGTGTCTCGATCAACGTGCGCACCGCGAAACCCGTGCCGCCATGCGGAGTCTCGTCGTACGGGGCCTCGTTGTTGTATGCGGGCGCCGCGATGTCGAGGTGGGCCCAGAGGGTTTCGGGGGCGATGAAGTCCTGGAGGAAGAGGGCCGCCTGGATCGTGTCGCCGTGGCGGTGGGAGCAGTTCACGCGGTCGGCCACCGCGGAGTGCAGGTGCCGGCGTTCATGCGCGAGGAGCGGCAGCCGGCAGAGCGATTCGCCCGCCCGGTCCGCAGCTGCGAGGATCGTCTCGGCCAGCCGGTCGTCAGGGGAGAAGAGGGCACCGGTCCGGGTGCCGAGCGTATGGATGGCGGCCGAGGTGAGGGTCGCCACGTCGATCACGAGCTCGGCGCGGTGAGGGCCCGGGCGGGTCGCGCGGGCCAGGACATCGGCCAGGACCACACGGCCCTCGTTGTCGGTATGGGTGATCTCGGTGGTCGTACCGTCGAGGTGCCGTACGACATCGCCCACGCGCAGCGCACCGCCGCCCGGCATGTTCTCCGCCAGCGGCAGGTAGGCGCGGACCGGCACCGGCAGGCTCAGCCGGGGCAGAGCGGCGAGCGCTCCGACCACCGCCGCGGCGCCTCCCATGTCGGCCTTCATCGCATGCATCTGGTCCGACGGTTTGAGGGACAGCCCACCGGAGTCGAAGGTGATGCCCTTGCCGACCAAGCCGACCGTGGGCGCCGAGGAGCCGGCCGGTGGCGTGTACCCGACCTCCACATACCGGGCCGGTTCGCGGGAGCCCCGCGCGACGGCGACCAGACCGGTGAGGCCGAGATCGGTCAGAGCGTGGTCCTCGTAGACAGTGCAGGTCAGACCGGTGGCCTCCGCCAGTCCCTCGATCCGGTGCGCGAACTTCCTGGGTGTCAGAGAACCCGCCGGGCAGTTGACGAGATCGCGGGCCAGACAGGTCCCGTCGGCGACGGCCAGCGCTTCGGCCACGGCCTTGTGCTCAGCCGCCGACGCGGTCGCCACCGTCACTTCGGTCAGGGGACTCACCGACTTCCCCGAGCGGTACTCGTCGTATCGGTACAGGGCGAGCGCGGCCCCCTCCGTCACGGCGCGGGCCCGGTCGGCAGCCGGCACATCACCGTCATCCGCCAGGGCGAGATCGAGACGGAGGCTACGGGCCGGCCCGGCAGCCCGTACGGCGGCGGCCGCTGCCCGGCGGAAGACGGCGACCGTGGCGGAAGGGGCCGGCCCCAGGCCGACGTTGAGGATCACCGAGCGGCCGTCGGGTGATGGCTCGGCAACGACTTGGCCGGGCCGGGCCACGAAACCGCGGCGGCGGCAGAACGCACTGGCGGGCGTGCCCGTGTGCCAGGCACGCGCGGTGACATCCGCGGGTGTGCGCGCGTCGCCGGCCACTATGCGCGCCATCGTCAGACGCGCTCGTAGGTGGTGCCGGACCCGTTCCTGCGCAACAGACCCTCGTCCACGAGGGCACGGCGCAGACTCACCCAGTCGTCGAACCATTCGCCGCAGATGGCGTTGACCTTGGCCTCGGAGTAGGTCACGCCGACCTCGAACGAGTCCTTCACAACGGCCAGAACACGACCGCGTACCTCCGCTTTGCCCGGAATGGACGTGAGCCGGCCACGGCGGAAGTAGGAGCCCGCCCTGTCTCCGCCGCCCCGGCCGGAGACCCTGACTTCGGCCTGGACCGCGAGCCGGAACGTGTCGTCGAGCAGCGTGTACGTGCGCCTTTCGCTGTCGAAGGCGGCGATCCGGCCGTCCGCCAGCTTCTGCAAGGCTGCGGCAGCGGCCGGCGGGCGGAGTCGGGCCAGTTCGGCGACCTCCGCCACGGAGGTCGCGCCGAGGGCGAGGGCCGCGAAGGCGGCGCGCCGGTCGGTCTGGGCGAGGAGACCGACCAAGTCGCGACAGGAGGGCGAATGGTCCTCGGTGGGGGCCGTGTTCATCATGTCCATTCCGTCGTCGTTCCGGGGGCCGATCGTCGTCGGAGCCTCGGGCGTCTCTACAAGTACAGTGATCCGGGGTCAGCGTTGAAAGCGGCTTTCGGCGAATGAGTACGTTTTCAGCCAGGCCGCCGGCGCGGGGCCGGCGTGCTGAGGGGGAGGGGTACCGGGGCCGCCGAGGGTCCCGCCTGCGGGGGCCTCGACGGGTGGTGCCCGGTGGGCCGAGGACTGTTCACGGAACGCGAGCGCGATCACCTTCGCGCCTTCGCGGGACGCCCCGGTGGCGGGCTCCGCCGGTGACGGCCCGGAACAGCCGGGCGCCGGTCGCCCAGCGCCACCGAGTCGTAGCCGATCAGCACAGCCGCTGCGTTGCGCCGCGTCCGCGCGACGACGCGTGCAGTCCTCGGTCAATTCACGTATGCGCTGGGCCGGACCGAGGAATCGAGATTCGCATAGTCGGCATTCACTCAAGCGGTTCCACGGCATCGAAACAGGAGAGGTGCGTCGAACACCGGGCACAGAATAATCTCTCCTGGAGTCGATATGTTCACGGCAGGTGAATCGTCCCTTGCCCCTGACGGAAGTCCATCGCATTCGATATATGGCAGTCATGATATGGCAGTCATGCGAGTCGGTCATGCGTCACCGAAATTTCGCCAGGGCCACCGGAAAGCCTGAACGATCGCTGGAGCCTTGTCAAGACAAAGAAGGTCCCCTAGGGTCTCGATCGAATGAGGACGTTCAAGGATCCGCTATCCCCAGCATTGCGAAGATTTTCTGCCAATATCCCGTCCCGGGTTTCAGAAAGGCGAAGTGATGCCTGACCTGTCCTTTTTCCAGCCGTTACCGCTCCGCATGCGTGACGTCCTGGTCCGACGAGGCCGGAAATGAAGGTTTCCCTGACCGGCGCGGCCGAGACCCTGCTCGCCCCCCTCTACGCACGGGCCCTGGACGCCCGCTCGCCCCAGCCGCTGCTGGGCGATCAGACGGCATCTGCGCTGATCGACAAGCTCGACTACGACTTCAGCCGGCTCGGGATGCGGCAGTCGAATGCCGTCGGTGTAGCCCTTCGCGCCCGTCACTTCGACCGACGTGTACGGGAGTTCCTCACAGCACACCCACAGGCCACCGTGCTCCATCTCGGCTGCGGCCTGGACAGCCGGGCGCAGCGCATCGCACCGGGCCCGGCAGTGCGCTGGTACGACGTCGACCAGCCGGAGGTGATCGAACTTCGCGAGGAGCTTTACCGGCCCCTGGCGGACCACGAGGCCATCGCCGCATCGGTCACCGACGCCGACTGGCTTGCCGGCATCCCCACGGACCGGCCGGTTCTCGTGGTCGCCGAGGGCCTCACCATGTATCTGGCCGCAGACGAAGGGCCGCGCGCCCTGCGGAACTTCGTGGCCCGCTTCCCCCGCGGTGAGATGGTGTTCGACACCTACGCCCGGTTCGCCGTCCGCTCCACGCGCTCCATGGCGCTGTTCCGTCAGACCGGCGCCCGGCTGGCCTGGGGCGTGGACGACCCTCGCGAACTGGAGCGCGACGTGCCGGGACTGCGGCTGGTCGAAGCGGTCAGCGCCTACGCCACCGCCGACGGCGTCGATCTCCGCCATCTGCCGCGCGCCCTGCGGATCCGGCTCAGGTTCGACACCGAAGTCCTGTCGCGGCTTCCCGTGCTGCGGCGAGTCGGCCACATCTCCCGGTACGCCTTCGGAACGGAGAACGCAGGAAGCAGGAATGCATTTTGAGACGGAACCAGGCGCACAGGAACGCCTTGGCGTCATGCCTGAACGGGACGCCTCCCCTCAGAGCAGAGTGATCGCGCCATTGTGATATCGGTGGCGTTCGATGCCCCTGCCATACTGGCGCAGTGCTGACCCGGTACCTCCTCTCCCATGCGCTGTCGCTTCTCGGAAACACCGTGGCGGCCATCGCCCTCCCCTGGCTCGTGCTGTTGCGCACCGGCGACGCCGCGGCAGTTGGCCTGGTGGCCGCCGCGAGCGCGTTGCCGATGCTGTTGTCCGCCGTGGCCGGAGGAGTACTCATTGACCGGGTCGGCCGCCGCCGACTGTCCGTGGGCGCGGACTTCGCGTCCGCCGCCTGCGTCGCGGCGCTGCCGGTCGTCGACGGGCTCTCGGGGCTGACGGTTGCCTGGTTCGTGGTGCTTGGTGTCGCCGGTGTGGTCTTCGACGTGCCGGGGATGACCGCCAGGGAGGCTCTGGCCCCCGATGTGGCCTCCGCCGCCGGGATCGGCATGGAGCGTCTGGCCGGACTGCGGGAGAGCGTCAGCGGAGGTGTGGTGATCCTCGGGCCCGCCGCGGCCGGGGGACTCATCATGATCGCAGACCCGACGACCGTACTGTGGCTCACTGCGGCGTGCTCGGCCCTCGCCGCGCTCGTCACGCTGACTCTTCCGAAGGGCATCGGCCTGAAATCCGTTCCCTCACCCGGGGACGGCGGTCTTCGAGCCGATGTCGCGCGTGGGTTCGGCGTGCTGCGCCGTGACCGGGTTCTGAGTGCGGTCACGCTGGTGTCGGCGGGAAGCGCGGTCGTCCTCGCACCGCTGGAGAACCTCGTCCTGCCTGTGTATCTCGTCGGCGAGGGATCGCCCGGTGGCTTCGGCCTGGTGGTGTCCTGCCTGGCCGTGGGCGGGATCGCGGGCGCGGGCCTGTACGCCGCCTTCGGCTCACGCTGGTCCCGGCGCACGGTCTTCGTGGCGGCTCAGGTCATGTCCACAGTCGGCATCACGGGACTTGCCCTGCTCCCTCCGGTGCCGGTGATGCTGGTGGCGGCCGCATTCGCGGGTTTCGGGTCCGGACCGTTGGCCTCGCTGTTCCTCGTCCTGGTCACGGAGAGGATTCCGCAGGAGGTCCGGGGCAGGGTGCTCGGTCTGCAGAACGCGGTGTCGATGACGGCCATCCCCCTGGGTACGCTCGGCGCCGGCCTGCTGGTCGAGTGGATGGGGCTGCGGCAGACCGGAGCGCTTCTCGCTGTGTCGTGGGGTGTGTTGGCCCTGGTGGTAGTGGCCCTACCGGCACTGCGACAGTTGGACACGGGAAAGAAGGAGAGCGGGGAGACCGAGGCCACCGCCGAGCCGGCCGACCCGGCAGTGGCCGAACGGTGACGGCTCTCTCGACCCGCTTTCACCGTGGCGGCACGACGGTTGTCCGCGAGTCGGACGGGGCGGCGCCGGCCTCGGCGGGGGAGCGCATGGCCTTGACCCCGTATCAGGAAGCGGTGCCCGAGGCGGTACGCCCGCCCGGGCCGGTGCCCGGTGAGGCGACCAGCAGGTAGGGGAGAGGATTTCTCGGGCCTCGTGTCCGTTCGGCCGGGGCTGCCCGCGGAGCGCCGGGCCCCGGCGCCGAGAGGATCTCGGCGGGGGTCGCTGCGCCGAGGACGACCGCCGGGAAGACATGGCGCACGGCTGGGCCGGACATCAACAGGATGACGTCATCAGGTGTCATGAGAGCGTTCGCCGACTTCCCGGTGCGGTCCCGCCCGGCGCCCTGCCACGCACGGGACCGCACCGACGGATCAGCGCTTTGTCCCTCGGACCTTGATACGGGCCAGGTCCGAGGACCTCGAACGCAGGTCCTGGCAGCCGGCGCCGAGTTCACGGACTGCCGCGGTGGCGAGTTCCTCCGCCTTCGACAGGACGAGTCGCTCGGTGTCGTCCTCGCCCACCGGGATCAGGACGCGGAAGGCGAACGCGTACAACGGCAGGTCGTAGGTGATCGTTCCCTCCTCGGTGAACCGGGCGGTCAGCACGCCGTGGTCGTCCGCCTGTGCGATTAAGGCGGCCCGCTGTTCGTCATCGAGGGGCGCGAACCTGCCCTGGGTGATGACCTGATAGGTCGAACGGCTCATGCCGGGGTCTCCAGATGTGCTTCGTGGTGTGGTGGCGGCGGGTGCCGCCGGGTAGCGCTTACGCGGTGTACGGCGGCCGGACCCGGTGGTGCGGCCGCCGGAACAGCAGACCGGTGACTGGTACGAGGTCACCGGCTGTCCAGTAAAGCGAACGCTGCAAGTGGGTACAAACGTCTTGGTGCGGATCTCGCCGAGTGCGCCGCCTGCGAGGGGCCCACAGGACTCTGGCCAGTCCCACCATTCCGGCGTACAAGCTGACGACCCGCGCTCGGGAACGGCGCTCGCGGTCTGCTGGCACGGGCGGCAACTTCCGGTCGAGCGAGCCGTGGAGACGCAGTTCGGTGCGCAGTGTGAGTCGGCAAGCGAGGTTCTTGTCATGTCGGCGGTGCCAGGAACGCGGGGTTCCGAGTGTCTGGCCGAAGGTCCCCGCATGGCGGTTCATCGCCCGGACCTCCTCGAACTCGCGTTGCGTCCGTTGCTTGAGGGGAGCCAGGACGAGTTCGTGCTCGCTGTCGAAATCGCCGTAGAACGCCCTGCGGGCGGAGCCGGGGCTTTCGGCGCGCTGCGCGATCGAGGTCCCGCTCGCCCCCTGCCCGGCGAAGAGTACGGACGCCGATCGCAGGAGTTGTTCTCGGGTGAGTGCCCGGTCCTGCTGCCGGGTGAGCCGCTTGCCGATGGTGACCGCCTCCTTCACCGACCATTGAGATACAAGATTGCATCCCAGGCAGGCCTCGGGAAGGGCCGAAGCGGCGAAGTCCGCTGTGTCGCGTCCCTGCTCACCACGGCGCTGACCATGTCCGGCACGCGACGTCCTCGGGAGTCGAAGGCCTGCGGTGGGTGCGGCGTCAGCGCACCAGGCGGTGTGTCAGCCGGTCCAGTTCGGCGCTGGGTCCCAGGTGCCTGGGAGCGCGTGGTCGAAGCCGGGGTGCGCCAAGGGCTGAGCGGTCACGCGGCTGCCTCAGGCCACCAGTCGCGTCCGCCCGAGCAACGCGCCAGCAGGTACTCGCAGTAGCGCTCGCGCAGGGACGCCGCGTCGGCGCCGTTCGCGGAGTCCAGGGCCAGCAGGAAGTCGTCCGGCACCAGCGCGAGGATCTCCTCCAGAGCCTGGGCCGTCACGCGACCCGCCAGTTCGGCGTCGAGATCCTTGAGCGCCCTCGCGCCGAGACCGGCCGCCTGCTCGGAGAGGACGTGCGAGCCCATGCCGTAGTCCCGGTCGACCCAGCCGTCCACGGCGGGCCAGGAGTGCTGGAAGACCAACGCGGCACCGTGGTCGATCGCCCACAACTTCCGGTGCCAGACGAGGAGGTTGGGATTGGACCAGGTACGGTCCACATTCGCCGTCAGGGCGTCCAGCCAGTAGATCCGGGCGGACTCCTCGGCCGGCGCCCGCCACTCGATGCCGTCGTAGTCCACCGAACCCGGCAGGAAGTCCATGCCCAGGTTCCGGCCGGTACTGGCGCTCAGCAGTTGCCGAACCTCCTGGTCCGGTTCGCGGCGGGCCAGTTTGCCGCCCACGTCGAGGAGCACCAGATCGGGCACGCGGATGCCGAGGTGCCGCCCGAGCTCGCCGACCACTATCTCCGCGACCAGCGCCGCGGTGCCCTGACCGGCTCCCCTGAACTTGACCACGTAGGTGCCGTCGTTGTCGGCCTCGATGATGCCCGGGAGTGAACCGCCCTTGCGCAGGGCGGTCAGATATTGGGTGCCTTTCACCTCTTGCAGCATGCGGATCACCCTATCCGGGGCCGGAACGTGATCCACGGGAGCAGATGGATTCTCGCCATCATTTTGGCCCCAAAGGGCTGGGTAACAGCGGCTAGTGTGATGCACCAGAAATCTCGGGATTAAGAGGACGCCTCACATGGTGATGAGGTGAAGTGGGGCGTCATTGCCGCTTGTGGGTGTCGATCTGTCGCAGCGGCTGGTTCCTGACGGTCCGTGGGAACTGGTCGCTCCGTTGCTGTCGTCGTTCAGCTCCCGTCCGTAGGGCGGCGGGACCGCTCCGTGTGACGAGCGGGCCGTGTTCACGGCGATCGTGTATGTGCTGACCAGCGGGTGTGCCTGGCGGCATCTGCCGGGACCGCGGTAAGGAGACGGTCCGCGGTGTCCTGGACATCGCGATGCGCTCCCCGTGGGGCTGGCCCCGGTGGAACACCGGCGACCCGGAAGGCGAGGACGTCCGCGCCGCTTCCGTCGGGCAGCCGTCCGTCGTCCACGTGATCAACCGGCTCACCCGGCACCTGGCCGTCCTGGACATCATCTGGCTCGGACAGCCACCCGTAACAACGCCTCGTCCCTCGGCATTGCAGCTGCCGAGGGACGAGGCACTTCGCATCGTAGGCCGACGCACCGACTGCGGCCTTCCGCTCTGCTCTCGGACTTCGCGGCCGTCGACTGTGCACGGGGCGCTTTGCCGACTTGCCGTAGCCCACGTCCAGCGGGTCGGGGCGTGTCGGCGGCGTCGGCGCGGTCAGGTCACTGGGAGTCGGAGTCGTCGCCGACGCCGTCGTCGAAGATCACGGTCAGGGGCTGGGTGCCGCTGCGGTTGGTGGTGGTGAGGTCGTGCGCCAGCCGCTCGTACACGGCGCCGGACAGGGCCCAGGTGCCGTCGTCCTTCCCGTATTCCGAGCTCTTGGCCCGCGTGCTGCGCATAGCGATCAGCACACCAATGACGGACCGGCCGACAGGGTGATCCGTAGCCGATCGTGTCCTTCTTCGGAGGGTGTGGCCGGGCACGGAAGTGAGGGAGGTCCGCAGCATGTTCCTGAATGAAGTCCCACATGTCGCGGTGGCAGACCAGGTGCACAGTGCCGACGGTTGCGGCCGTGCCGAGCACGATGTCGTGTGCGGCGAGGCGACGCTCCGACGCGGTGAGACCGTTCTTCCCGGATTCTTCCTCCGCGCCTGGGTGTGCGTTGGGTCGGGTCGGCTGGGTTGAGGTTCAACTGCCGTGCCGCTGGTTTCTGAGTTCTCGTTCGCTGGGGCGGCGGTTTCCGGCTCCTGCGGGAAATTGGCGCTGGCCGCCCTGTCCCGTTCAGACCCCGGCTGCTCCGGTGGCAGCGCCTGGTCTTGCACTGGATTTTCGACGGCGGCGGGAGACGAAGCGCGGCAGAGCCTGCGCGACGGCCGGACAGACCAGTTCGGAATCGCTCAACTGCGTGGCTTGCCCAGGCATCGGCTCTCTCCGATCGTGTCGTCGACCTTCACATACAGTCCGGTGATGAGGGTGTCCAAGCGTTCGTTCGTCACAAAACGATCTTGAATACCCTCCCTGTGCCTCCGGACGGACCGACAGCATTCGGAACTACTCGTGCAAGGGATGCCGGCGGCGCGGCCGGACTCACGCACCCTGCCCCGTCCGCCCATCCGCGAGACCTCTAACATCATGTGGCGTTTCGTCGTCGGACGCCGATGCCTGCCTGGCCGTGTCCGCCGCCCAACGCCCACGACATCCGCCGCACAGCGATGGAGTCGGGTATCGAGCAGCCGAGGAGAGGAACGTTCATGCGCGCTCGGAGCATCGGCGCGGCCGCCGCAACAGCATTGGCGCTGGTGGCTGCCCGCGACCTCGTCCAGAAGAAGCACGCACTGCTCAGAAACTTCCCCGTGATCGGGCACGCCCGGTACCTGTTGGAGACGATCGGGCCGGAACTGCGCCAGTACGTCGTGACGTCCAACGAGGAAGAGCGCCCGTTCAGCCGTGACCAGCGCACCTGGATCTATGCCTCGGCGAAGGAAGAGAACAACTACTTCGGGTTCGGAACCGACGTAGACGTCGAGCACGTACAAGGGCACGCGTACGTGAAGCAGCGGACGTTCGCCGGCACGCTGCCCGATCTGCACGACCCGCAGGCCCCGCTGCCCTCGGCCAAGGTGCTGGGCGGCCCGCGCGGGCGCGCCAAGGCCTTCCGGCCGGCGAGCGTCGTGAACATCTCGGCGATGAGTTTCGGATCGCTGTCCGGCGCGGCCATCACGGCGCTCAACAAAGGCGCGGCGCTGGCCGGCGCGATGCAGAACACGGGCGAGGGCGGCCTCTCGCAGTACCACCACAACGGCGGTGACCTCGTCCTCCAGATCGGGACATCGTACTTCGGCTGCCGCAACGAGGACGGAACCTTCAACCTCGACAAGCTCAAGAACGTGGTCGCAGGCGCCCCGGTCAAGGCGATAGAGATCAAGCTCTCCCAGGGCGCCAAGCCGGGGCTCGGTGGGATGCTGCCGGGCGCGAAGGTGACCCCCGAGATCGCCAGGATCCGCGGCATCCCGGCCGGCAAGGACTGTGCCTCCCCCTCTCGGCACACCGCGTTCCACGACGTCGACTCGATGCTCGACTTCGTGGAGCTGCTCGCTACCGAGACCGGTCTGCCGGTCGGGATCAAGAGCGCTGTGGGGGAGATGAGCTTCTGGCAGGAGCTGGCCTCGCTGATGGCGCGTGGTGATCGCGGGGTCGACTTCGTGACCATCGACGGAGGCGAGGGCGGCACCGGGGCGGCTCCCCTGATCTTCACCGACTCGGTGTCGCTGCCGTTCCGGATGGGCTTCTCCCGCGTCTACAGCACGTTCGCCGAGCGGGGTCTGACCGACGACCTCACCTTCATCGGCTCCGGCAAGCTCGGCCTGCCCGAGAACGCCGCCGTCGCCTTCGCCCTGGGTGTCGACATGATCAACGTCGCCCGCGAGGCAATGCTGTCCATCGGCTGCATCCAGGCGCAGAAATGCCACACCGACAAGTGCCCCACCGGCATCGCCACCCAGAACCCGTGGCTGGTGCGCGGCGTCGACGCGCCCTCGAAGGCCACCCGGGCCGCTGTCTACCTGCGCACCCTGCGTAAGGAGCTGCTGAAGGTCTCGGGAGCTGTCGGCGTCGCCCACCCGGCACTCATCACCACCACCGACATCGAGATCATGAACGGCGACTACGACGCCCGCACCCTGGCGAGCGTCTACGGCTACAAGGACGGCTGGGGTGAACTCGGCCCGGAGCTCGCCCAGGAGATCACCGCGCTGCTCACCGTCAAACCGACCCCTTTCCAGAAGCCTGCCGGCTGACGTGTGACGAGTTGCCGGTGCCCGATCTGCGAGGCCGGCCGGTACGGGGCGGTCGGCCGCCCGAACGCCGACTCCACGCTGAGCCCGGCCGGCGGTGCCCTCAGCCACACGTGGCTGAGGGCACCGCCGCATCCCAGTCGTCGGCGCCTTCGTCGGAGGTCGGCTCTCGGCGCACTTCCTCGACCGGCCATGAAGAAAGACTCCGGCTGGTCGTAACACGCCGCGAGATCTTCGGCTGCGCCGATACCGACAAGGGTCCGCTGGGTCCGCTGCAGTTGCGCAGACCTGCCTCGATTCCTACGGTGCAGCCGTGACGGGCAGGAACGGGAGGAGTGCACATGCGGGATTGCCAACCGTTGTAAACCCCCCGGTCCCGCACGCTGCCGTGACCGGAGCAGTCACCGCTGAAGACCCAGTAGCCCGGGCCGACCCCTGCCTGGGGTCACGGCACAGTCGGCCGGCCTCACGGGTCGCGTCGATGACAGAGGCGGCCGGCCTCACTGGCCGCGCGCCGTTCACCTTCGCCCGGCTGACGACGATTTGATGGAGGCGTCGTGGATGTCACTCGGTACGTCACCCGGACTCGGGAAACGTCCTGTTCTCTCCCATCTGCGGTGGTTCGGTGGCTGTCGTGATCTCAACTCGGCGGAACCGCCCCGTGACCGAGGAGATTCTGGGCCGTGAACCCCAGCAGCCTGCGCGCGGCCGAGGTGTCGACCGGCGCCGCGCGACCCGGCAGCGGGCGCCGCAGCACGGTGGTGGGGTGATAGCGGCGCAGCAGTTCCTCCGTCGGGTACGGCACGATGATCTCGGGGGCGCAGAGGTGTACCGCGTGCGCCGCACGGCCGGGTACGTCCAAGGCCAGCAGCGCGGCCCTCGCCGCGTCATGGACCTCGAGGTACGTCCACAGGTCCCTCGCCCCCGCGGCCGGGTCGGCCGTGAGCCGGGCGGCGTGGGCGTGCAGCCGTTCCTCGAATCCGCCCACGTACGGATAGCGCAGGCACACCACGCTCATCCCGTGCCGCCGCGCCATCATCTGCGCTGTCAGCTCGTCGACCTGTTTGGACAGGCCGTAAGGGTCGGCAACCTGGGAGGCCATCGCCTCATCGACCGGTGCGTACGGCGGATGCGGATCCTCGACGTCCGTCCAGGGCAGGCCCGTGACACCCCAGGAGCTTGCCACCGCCGCATGCCGGATCCCGGCCCGGCCGGCCTCCTCCAGGACGGTGAAGGTGGAGAGGCTGTTGCCCGCGAAGACCTCAAGTGCGGTGTTGCGCGCGGGAGTCGGGATCGCCGCCAGGTGGATGACCGCGTCGGCGCCCTCCAGAGCCGCCTGCACGGTCTTCGCATCGGCGGCGTCACCGGTCACGACCAGGCGCGCCGCGAGATCACCGGGATCATCGAGGACCAGGGCGTTCGCCTCGATCCCGCGCTCGGCGAGCAGCGCGAGGACCGCTCGCCCGATCCGCCCGGCGGCCCCGGTGACCATCGCTCTTCCGACCATCCAGTCACTCTCCTGCGTCGGTGCTTCTACTCGTAGGCGCGCACGGCGACGACGTGCGCCGACGCCGCCCCGTTGGTGGCTTCGACGACGACCCGGATCGCCGATGTGGTGACCGGCTCCGCCAACGTGTGCGTCTCGCGTCGCCGCCGATTCTGCGCCGCACGGGCGATGACGCGCCAGGCGCCGTCAGTATCCAGTGCCTCGACGCGGTAGTCGCGAAGGAGGGTGGGGAGGGTGTCGAAGGGCGTGCGGTGGTGGTGCAAGTTGATCAGGTCCTCGTTGACGTCGTCGTCGGCGATGACCTCGATCCGGCCCAGGGCGACCGGTTCGGGCCAGGCCAACTCGAGCCAGGGGGACGGGACGTCCGCCAGTGGTGCGGAGACCCACATGTGCGGTCCCGCGTACGGGCGGGCATAGCCGTCGATGGCCTTGGCGGGGGAGTAGGCCGCGGTCTCTCCCGTACGGAGGCAGAAGGTGCGGCGCAGCAGACCCGTGTCCGTCCACTCGCGCAGCGGCTGCGGCGATTCGTCCGACGGGCGCAGCGGGACGCGCGTGAAGCACAGGACGCCGGGGGTCGGGCGGTCGGAGCGGTGCAGAGCGAGGGCGTCGTTGGCGCGGACTACCAGGAAGGCGTTGCGCGGGGTTTCGGGAGACCAGTCCAGGCCCGTCTTGAGCCACTGCCGGGCACCGGCGGCGACGGGCAGGGTGGTGGAGGTGACGAGGCGGCGCGGGACGTAGTTCTGGCCGAGTTCGGGGTCGTACAGATCGATCACGATCTCGGTGTCGCGGTCGGCGTCGACGAGCAGTTCCACCCCGGAGAGGTCCGGGTCCGCGGGGAGGACGAGTCCGGCGTCCGCCGCGAGCGGCCATAGCTCGTCGGAGTCCTCGACTGCCAAGCCGCTCAAGGCGGACGATGCCGTGGCCGTCGCCCGCAGGGCCAGGTCCTCCGGGTCCGTCGAGGCGAGGCCGATGAGCGAGGCATCCTGGCTCAGCAGCGCCCGGTGCAGCTCGGGTACGGGCAGTTCGCGCGGGGTGACATCTCCGGTGGCGCAGAGTGCCGCCGCCGTGCCGGCCGCCTGGCCGATCGTGGCGCAGGTCGCCATGACGCGGGTCGAGCCGAAGGCCACATGGCTGGCGGAGATGTTGCGCCCGGCGAAGAGCAGGTTCTCGGTGTTCACCGAGTAGAGGCTGCGGTACGGAATGTGGTAGATGCCGTCCGCGTAGAGCTGTCTGGCCCCTGCCTCGGTGGCGTACATGCCCTGCGGCGGATGCAGGTCGATCGACCAGCCGCCGAAAGCGACCCGGTCGGCGAACTCGGTCTGGCCGAGGATGTCGCCCTGGTGCAGGACGTAGTCGCCGAGGAAGCGCCGGTACTCCCGTTTGCCGGGGATCGAGCCCACCCACTCCAGGGTCATGTTCGCCGCGTCGAACTCGCCGGAGTTCTTGATGTGGTCCCAGATGCCGTGGATCACCGACCACAGCTCGTCGCGGATGCGTTCGTTGTCGTGGACGGTGTCGAGCTCGCCGCCGAACTCGATCCACCAGTACGCGCAGCCGTTGTCGCCCGCCTTGATGATGCGGCGCTGCGGGATGGAGGTCCGGGTGATGTCCTTGGCGAAGTTCGGCGGCACGAATTTGACCGGGTGACCGGCATCCTTCGTATAGAAGAGGAGAGTTGAGCCCAGAGTGATGTCGTCGGCCGTCTCCGGAGCCCATGCCTCGTCGTACTCGGTGCGCGATTCCCGGCCGATGCGGTGGTGGGCGCCCGCCAGGTGGCCGACCAGGCCGTCTCCCGTGCAGTCGAGGAAGAGTGAGCTCTCGAAACGTATCCGCCGCTCCGAGCCCATCATCCAGCCGGTGACCGAGGTGATCCGCCGGGCCTCGTCCGGACCTTCGGCGTCGACCTCGCGCACATCGGTGTTGAGGTAGAGCGTGATGCCGGGCTCGGCGCGCACGGCGTCCAGGACCACGGCATCCCAGTAGTAGGGGTTCCCGTCCGGGTTGCGGAACTGGTTCTCCACGAGCAACTCGCCCATGATGCCGCCCTCACGGGCATGGTGATTCTTGCCGTGGCCGGTGGCACCGCACACCCAGACCCGGACCTCGCTGCTCGCGTTGCCGCCGAGCACCGGCCTGTTGTTGATCAGCGCGACGCTCCGGCCGAGCCGGGCCGCGGCGATCGCCGCGCAGACCCCGGCCAGGCCGCCGCCGACGACGGTGATGTCGTGCCGTGCGGTTTCATTCCTCATGTCGTACGTCACTTACTTCCAGTCGGGATTGGCGGCGAGACCGTAGTAGACGCGCGGGGCGCCGTCGATGGTGAGGGCGATCCGGCCGCCGGAGGCTTTCAGGGAGCGTTCCTGGCCGATGCAGTTCAGCTCCCGCACCCTGCCGTTGACCGTCCCCGAGTGGGCCACGACCGTGGTCTTGGTCGTCCAGGTGTCGATCCATGGCTCGGGCGATGCGTACCAGGGATCCTCGCTGTGCTCGGAGTTGAGGATGTACCCGTCCTTGCGGCTCCAGATGATCGATACCGGTCCGCCGGGAGTGGTGAAGAGGAGCCCCTTGATGTCCTGGTCCGCGAAGGCGAGATGCCGGACGAACTCGGCCTCGTCCAGGACCCGGGCGGCGGTCGCGAAGGCGAGGAGCGAGGGCTTGGCGCTGGTGTCGCGGTTCATCAGGCCGTAGTGGTACTCGGGGTTGGCCGGGTCGGCCTCCTGGGGGTGGTGGATCGTCGAGTCGTGCAGCTGGTACCAGTTGACGGCGCGTACCTTCTCGGACTTGGCGAGAGCGAGCGTGAGCAGCGTGTTCTCGGCGGCGTGCCGGTAGGTGTCGCTCCACCACGCGTTGGGCCGGGTCGGTGCGTACGCCTCGGTGAGCCACAGCTCCTTGTCGCCGCCGTACTCCTGAAGGACCTGGTTCGCCTTGCGCAGTGCGCCGAGGAAGTTCCAGTACGAGCCGGACGACCCCTGCGTCCACTCCTCGGGCGGCGGCGCGAAGTCGGGCGTGAAGTTGCCGCGACCGGGGTGGAAGGCGAAGGCGTCGATGAGGTCCCAGCCGCCCGCGTCATGGAAGTTCTTGGTCCATACGTAGTCCATGCCGCCGAGGCCGGCGTTCATGACCTTCATCCGCGAGCCCGCCGCTTCGAGGCGCGTGGTGACCTGGCGCAGACCGTCCCGGACGTAGGCGTCGGCGCCGCGGCCCGACATCCAGGGCTGATTGACCTCGTTGCTCACCTCGAAGTACGCGGCCTCGGCGTCCAGGGCCTTGGCGACATTCGTGTCGGCCCAGGCCGCGATCTGCTCCGGACTACCGCCCACGGGGATGCCGCTCAGCTCCACGTTGTGCCCGATGCCGTTCGCGTCCAGAGTCGCGGTGTCGATGCCCGGGGCGCCTGCGTAGGCGATGCGGATCCACTTGATGCCGAGGGTCCTGACCAGCCCGAGTACGGCGTCCCTGCCGGGCTTGAGCAGCCAGGGGTAGTTGGCGAGGCCGAACATCGACTCCTTGCCCGCCTTGTACGCGAACTCCGGGAGCACGCTCAGATTCGTGCGGGCCAGCGCCTTGTCATTGCCGCTGACCGCCTCCACCTCGGTGAACACGATGTTCTGCGAGGGCGAGGTCAGGGGAAAGGAGGCGTTCCAGGCGGCGCCCGCCGCGAGGCTCTTGCAGAGCGTTCCACCGGCGATCTTCTTGCCGCCGAAGTCCCGCGCCCACCAGGTGAGCGTCACCGTCCTGGCCGCGGCGGAGCCGTTGACGACCTGCGCCTTGAGCGTCATCGTCTGCCCGGCCGCCTTGTAGAGGTTGAACGGCTGGTCGGTCCACACCTCCACGCCGAGGGGCCTTTTGGCAGCGAGCGCTCCCGCCCCGCGCGGCCGCAGATCGCCGAGGACCAGATCGGCCTCGGTGACCGCGGTGCTCGCGCCGGTCGAGGTGCCGGGGGAATGGACCCAGGTGGCGTTCGTGCTCGCCGGGTTGGTGGACGAGAGGCAGAAGAAGCCCTTCGATCCCGCCCACGTCTCCACGTACGCGCCGCCCGCGTTCACCTCGTACGGAATGCCGCCTCGGGCGTCGCGCTCCCAGACGGTCAGCGCTTCGTACGACTCCGCCGCGCTCGCTCCGTACACCGTGCGGGAGAACATGAAGCCGGCCGGTGTGAGCGTGCTGGAGCCGCTGACCTCCCACTTCATGTGTGCCTTGTGAGGGGTGACGTCGAAGGTGCCGCGCACCGTGACTCCGGACGCGGCGCTCGCCATCGTGTACGTGACCTGAATCGCGGGCCGCCCGTCGGGGAGCGTGATCCGGGCGGGCGTTCCGCCGAAGGTGCGCTGCTGGCCGAGCGCGGTGTCCTTGATCATGAAGTGGCTGAGCAGGATGCGGTCGGCGCCCGCACCGTCCTGTACGAGGACGCTGCCGTCGCTGCGGCCGACCAGGGTGATGCCGTCGGCCTCGATGGTGACCGGGTCTGCGGCGTACGCGGGAACGGTCGGCAGCAGTGCGGCGCCGGTGGCGACGGCCGTGCCCTGGATGAATCTGCGGCGGGCGACTGACATGGAGGTGCCCTTCTCTTGGTCGGGGTGTTCCGGATGCTCCGAAGGCTCCGAAGCGGAAGGTGTGATGGGGGAGTCGATGGCTCGGTCGTTGGCTCCGGTGGAACTCAGCCCTTGACTCCGGTGAAGCCGAGCCCGGCGACGATGTACTTCTGGCAGACGACGAAGACGAGCACCGGCGGGGCGACGGCGAGCACCATCGCGGCGATCAGCTGGTCCTGCGGAGCCTGCGTGGCGAGCTGGGCGAGAGCGACGCTGATCGGCTGCTTCTCGGGGTCGGTGATGGCCACCAGCGGCCAGATGAAGTCCTTCCAGGAGTGCATCACCGCGAGCAGACTGATCACGGCGAGCACCGGCTTGCTCATGGGCAGCACGATCTTGGTGAGTAGCTGCCAGGTACTCGCCCCGTCGACCCGCGCCGCGTCGAACAGCTCCTTCGGCAGGGCGTCGAAGAACTGCTTGGCGAGTAGCACCGTGAAGGCGTTCGTGCCGGCCGGCAGCCAGATCGCCCAGTAGGTGTCGCCCAGGTTGAGGTGGAGGAACGGCACATCGATCACGGTCATGAAGAGGCTGACCATGTTCACCGTGTACGGCACGAACATCGTGGCGAGGATCGCCCCGTAGACGGCCTTGCCGAACCTCGGCCTGAGCACCGATAGGGCGAAGCCCGCCGTGGCCGAGACGAAGAGCTGCACGAACCACGATCCGCCGACCACCAGGAAGGTGTTCATCAGATAGCGGCCGACACTCAGATCGGTGTACGCCGCCGAGAAGTTGCCCAGGGCCGGCCGGTCCGGCCAGAGGGCCAGGGGCTGAGTGGTGAGCTCGGTGGGCGTCGATACCGCGCCCTTGATCATCCAGTACAGCGGTCCGATGCCGATGAGCAGCAGCAGGATCAGGGTGAACACCTGGATGGAGCGCACTGCGGCGCGTACGCCGGGGCGTTGGCGGTCGCTGGTGGAGACGAAGGTGGTGAGCGTGGTCATGACGTGCTCCAGCTGCGGGTGGCCCGCAGATACACCGCGGAGAGCAGGGCGAGGGCGAGCACCATCAGGAAGGAGAGTGCGGCGGCCTGGCCGTACTCGCCGTCCTGGAAGGCGTACCGGAAGATCAGCAGCAGGACCGTGAGGGTGGAGTTCTCGGGTCCGCCGCCGGTGAAGACGTACGGCTCGGTGAAGACCTGCACCGTGTTGATCAGCTGGACGAGCAGCAACAGTCCGATGACAGACCGGAGTTGGGGCAGCATCACATGCCAGATCCGCCGCCAGATCCCGGCGCCGTCCACCTCGGCGGCCTCATAGAGCTCGCCGGGGATGCCGACCATCGCCGCGAGGTAGATCAGGACGGCGCCGCCCATGCCCGCCCAGGTGGACTCCAGGACCAGCGAGAGCATGGCGCTGTCGGAGGACTCCAGCCACGAGTACGGGCCGAGTCCGACCTTGCCGAGGACGTTGTTGAAGAGCCCGCTCCCGGGATCGTAGAACCACTTCCAGAGCAGGATCGCCACCACCGGCGGGATGACGACGGGCAGATACACCAGGAAGCGGTAGACGCCCGCGCCGCGCCGCACCGTCGACATGATCGCGGCCAGGATCAGCGGCGCCGGGAAGCCGATCAGCAGGCCGAGGCCCACGAAGAACAGGGTGTTCCCGACGGCGGTGCCGAGCAGCGGATCGTCGAACAGCGTACGGAAGTTGTCCAGGCCGACCCAGACCGCGGGCTCGACCAGGTTGGTCTTCTGGAAGCTGATCAGCAGGCTGCGCACGATCGGCCACCAGGCGAAGAGCCCGAAGACCAACAGCGCGGGAACGAGGAACAGCCAGGCCGTGAGCTGCTTGCGGGCGCCGGTGCCACGCCGCCGCTGCGGCAGGGTCGGCGGCACGGGCTCCTTGGACACAGCGGCCGGGCGCCGGGACGGAGTGAGCAGGGCCATGGGCCGGCTACTTCTGGTCCGCGGCGAGCTTGACATTGACGTCCTTCTCGGCCGAGGCCAGCAGGGAGTCGATGTCGGCGTCGCGCTTGGTGAGCACAGCCTGGACCACCGGGTCGAGCGCGGTGTACAGCTTCTGCGCCTGGTACGGCGGCTCCGGCTTCAGTTTCAGCGTGGAGAGGCCGTCGATGTACGGCTTGAAGTTCTGCAGCTTCACATTGACGTACGGCTTGATCGCGGCGTCGATCTCGGCCTGCCGCTTCTTGTCGAAGACCGGCAGCGTCGGCACGCCCACCGCGGACTTCGGGTCGGCAGAGAGCGCCTTGGCCTGCTCGGCGGCCATGTCGGTGCTGTACTGCGGCTTGGCGTAGGCGAAGGTCAGCCACTCGACGGCGGCCGCCGCATGCTTCTTGTCGGCGGACTTCGGGACCATGTAGATGTCGCCGCCGGTGAGTGTCGCGTCGCCGCCGGACTGCGGCATCGGGGCCGCTCCGAAGGCGTCGGTGTTCTCCATGCCGAACTGCATCTTCGCCAGTCGGTATGTCCCCGGGCTGCCCATGAACATGCCGACCTGCCCGGCCGCGAACTGCTTGATCACGTCGTTCTGATTGTTGAGCAGGGTTTTGCCGAGCGAATCGTCCTTCCAGCGCATGTCCTTGAGCAGGCGCAACGCCTTCTTCGTCGGCTCCCCGGTGAGCGTGGCGGTGTACTTGCCACCCTGCTCCTTCTCCAGCTCGCCACCGAAGGCGTACGACAGCATCGTCAGCTGCCAGCCGCCCTGGTTGTCCTTGGACTCGTGGACGAAGCCCGCCTTGCCGGTACTGTCGCTGATCCTCTTGGCGGCGGTGCGGACTTCCGCCCAGGTGGTCGGCGGTCTGTCGGGGTCGAGGCCGGCCTTCTCGAAGAGCTCGCGGTTGTAGACCAGGCCCTGGGCGTACGGATTCTGCGGTACGCCGTACACGTCGCCGGCGCTGTCGGTGAGCGGCTGGAGGACTTGAGGGTTGAACTCCTTGAAGTGCTTCCACTCCTTGAGCTGCCCGGTGATCGGCTGCACCTGCTTCTGCTGGATGAGCCGCTGCGGCTCGGTCAGCGGCACCTTGATGACGTCCTCGACATTGCCGCCGGACAGCTTCGCGGAGAACGTCAGCGGGTCGAAGACCGTGGTCGAACCCTTGACCTTGATGCCCGGGTTGGCCTTCTCGAAGTCGGCCACCTGCTTCTTGAACAGGGCGAGCCCCGGCTTGTCGGTGGCCGGCGGCATGCCCTGCACCCGCAGCACGAGATCGCCGTCCCCGCCGGCGCTGCTCGGGGTGAGGGAGGAACAGCCCGCGAGGGTCGCGGTCAGCGCCATGCAGCCAAGTATGGCCGCACAGCGGGAATTTCTGGGCATAACGGCTCCAAGAAGGGCAGGAGTGGGCTCGGTGCGGTGTTTTGCTCGTTGTGGTGGTGCGCGCCGTGGATCAGTGGGCGGGTGCGGGGCCCGTCGAGGCGCGGGGGATCAGGCGGGAGCCGATCTCCACGAAGGGGGAAGTGACTTCAAGTCCTTTTCCAGTGCGGCCTGTTGTGCTCGCGATCGTCTCGATCAGGAGGTCCCCCGCGCGTGTGGCGATCTCTTCGGGGTCGATCCTGATCGTGGTGAGGCTGGGGGTGGAGACGGAGGCGAGCAGCGTGTCGTCGATGCCGATGACGCTGACGTCGCGCGGCACGCTCACGCCGAGGTTGGCCATCTGGTGCAGCACGCCGAGGGCGACCAGGTCGTTGTGGGCGATCACGGCCGTCGCGTCGTGGGCGGCGACGAGGGTGGCGGCGTGCACGCCCGTCTCGAACCGCGGCTCGTACGGGCCGAGCTCGGACAGGGAGAGATCGAGCGCTTCGAAGGACTCCTGGATGGATTTGCCGCGGCTCAGCTCGGCGCGGGACGCGTTGATGAAGACGCAGCGCCGATGACCGTACGCCTTCAACTGCTCGGCGGCCTGCGCGATGCCGGCGGACAGTGAGATCCGGACCTCGGGGATGCCCGGCACATGACGGTTCACCACCACCAGTGGCATCCGGCCCGCGAGTTCATGGAGCCGGTCCTCGGTGAGGGTGGAGGCCCACAGGATCAGGCCGTCGACCCGCTTCGATACGGCCGCGATGGCGGCCATCTCGTCCGCCTCGCGCTCGTCGCTGTCGGCGACCAGGACCGTGTAGCCCAGGTGCCGGGCGCGGGCCTGCATCGCCTTGATGATCGGCGGGAAGAACGGGTTGGCGATGTCCGGGACGATCAGACCGAGCGTTCCGGTGCCGCCGCCGCGCAGTGAACGGGCCGCCGGGTTGGGGGAGTAGCCGAGCTTGGCCGCGGCATCGAGGATGCGCTGCCGCGTCGTCGGCTGCACCTGGTCGGGTGCGGTGAACGCACGAGACACCGTCGACACCGAGACGCCCGCGGCGCTCGCCACCTCCCGGATCGTTACTGCCACGGACGGCCTCCTCGTCGTCTTGAGCCGGGGGACCCCGGTCGTCTCGCATCTGGATCCTGCGAATGCGGTTGATGCTTGCGAACGTTCCCATGGCGTGTCAAGACGTGTGTCAGGAGTATTTCATCGAGGGAAACCTTCTGGATGCACGGGTCTTGCGCTTCGACTCGACTGCTGCCGATGATGTGTTCTCAAGAACGGCACTGAAATTGCGGGAACGTTTTCATAGAGGAGTGGAATGAAGATCACCGGCCTGGAAGTGCTGACTCTCCCCGACCACGGCGACAGCATGATGCTGGTCGTGGTCGACACCGACGAGGGCATCCACGGCCTGGGCGAGGTCGGCATCAGGTCGCGCCAACGGGCGGTCGCGGGCGGTCTCGAGCACCTCGCGGAGCTGATCGTCGGGGAGGACCCGCGACGGATCGAGCACCTCTGGCAGGTGATGTTCCGGCGTGGGTTCTTCCCCGCCGACCGCATACTCGGCGCCGCCATCGCAGCGGTGGACGTGGCGCTTTGGGACATCCGCGGCAAGGCGCTCGGCGTACCGGTGCATGAGCTCCTCGGGGGCCGGGTGCGTGATCACGTACCCGCCTATGTGCATGTCGGCGACGGCTACCACGACCGCGCTTGGTTCCTGGACCGCTGCCGCGACCTGGTCGCCGAGGGCTGGCGTCATCTGCGGTTCGCCTCGCCGCACGACGCCGACGGCACGCTCGACGCCCGCCGCTGCCTGCGCGGCTCGGTCGACCTCTTCCACCAGGTGCGGGACGCGGTCGGCGACGAGGTGGAGCTGATCCTCGACGTCCATACGCGCCTGGATCCGCCGGAGGCGCTGACCCTGTGCCGGGAGATCGAGGCCGCCCGCCCATTCTTCGTCGAGGACCCACTGCGCTGTGAGAACCCGGACAGCTACCGCATGCTGCGGGCCCGCACCGGCGTGCCGCTGGCCGCAGGTGAACAGTACGGCTCCAAATGGGAGTTCAGGACACTCATCGAGGACGACCTCATCGATTACGCGCGTGTGGACGTCGGGGTGGCCGCGGGCCTGACCGAGGCGAAGAAGATCGCGGCGATGGCGGAGACCCACCACATCAAGCTCGCCACCCACAACCCGCTCGGCCCGGTCACCGCCGCCTCCTCGCTCCAGCTCAACCTGGCCTGCCCCAATGTGGCGATCCAGGAGCACCAGACCGACCCCGATCCGGCCATCGCCGCCCTCTTCACCGCGCGGCCGACGATCCTGCCGGGGCGGGTGGAGCCGAGCGAACTGCCCGGCATCGGCGTCGGCATCGACCGGGAGGCGGCGCGCCGGTACCAGGCCGCGGCGGCCGAGCGCCCGCACTTGCGCACGGCGGACGGGGCGTTCACCAACTGGTAGCCGGGCAGGGCCGGTCGGCCGTGCGGGCCCAACCTCGGAAGCGAAGGCCGCGTACAACCCTTGTGCCCCATCCGGTTCCGAACAGGACGCCGGACAGGACCCGGGCCCCTTCCGGTTACCGGCTGAGAAGCCGCACACCCACGACAACGGGACATGCGCATCACCGTCCCGGCGGGCCCACAGCCCGCGTCTGCACACTGAGTACGAATTCCGACTCCAGGAAGTGAGGCGAGTTCCGTCGTGTCGTTCAGAGGAGCCGCGAGACCAGTCGAACTGGGCCTTGTCGGCATAGCGTTCATGGGCGTGCTGGTAGGCGCGTCGGCGACGCCGGCCGGCAGCCAGGAACGCGAGAAGCTGCAGGTGACAGCCGTGTCGTCGCGGCCCGGCACGGTGTCGGGAGACGACGCCCTGATACGTGTCGAGGTGCCCGCATCCATATCGGCCGACAAAGTCCGGGTCGAGGTGGACGGCCGGGACGTGACCTCGCGCTTCCGGCCCTCCGGCGACAACGTGCTGATGGGCGTGGTGAAGGAGCTGTCCAACGGCGACAACAGGCTCACGGCCAGGGCGCAGGGCGCGGACTCCGGACAACTGACCCTGAAGAACCACCCCATCACAGGGCCGGTTTTCGCCGGGCCGCACGAGCAGCCGTTCGTCTGTGACACCGCCGAGTTCAAGACGGTCACCGGCGGCACCCTCGGGCAGCCGATCGACAAGGACTGCTCGGTCAAGACCCGCGTCGACTACATGTATCGCACTACGGCCGGCAAGTTCGCTCCGTTGCCCGATGAGAACGTCCGTCCCGCCGACCTGGCGACCGCCACGACGAGCGCGGGCAAGAAGGTGCCGTACATCGTCCGCGTAGAGACCGGCACCATCAACCGCGGCATCTACGAGACGGCCGTGCTGCACGACCCGAACGCCGGTACCCCCGACCCGCTGCAGCGTGGGCCGGGCTGGAACGGGCGCCTCGTGTACGGCTTCGGCGGGGGCTGTAACGGCGGCTGGTACGTCCAGGGCCGCAACACCGTCGGCATCATGAACGACACGTATCTGAGCAAGGGCTACGGCGTCGCATCGTCCACGCTGAACGTCTTCGGCAACAACTGCAACGACCTGCTGGCCGCCGAGACCATGAGCATGGTCAAGGAACGCTTCGTGGAGACGTACGGCGACCCGGCCTTCACCATCGGAAACGGCTGCTCCGGCGGCTCGTACCAGACCCACCAGATCGCCGACAACTACCCGGGTCTGCTGGACGGCATCCTCTCCGGCTGCAGCTTCCCCGATGTCGGCTTCGGGACGATTCAGACGCTCAGCGACGCCCAGCTCCTGAACCACTACTTCAAGGATGTCGCGCCGGACGCGTTCACCAAGGAGCAGCAGAAGGCGGTCTCCGGGTTCGGCAAGTGGGAGAGCATCGGCAGCCTGGCCCGCGCCGGCGGACGTATCGACCCTACGGTGTTCTGCCCGCCCCAGCTGCCCGAGGGACAGCGCTACGACCCCGACACCAACCCGGACGGTGCCCGCTGTGACGTCTACAGCCACACCGTGAACGTCTACGGCGAGGTGCCGGAGACCGGGAAGGCGCGCAGGCCGCTCGACAACACCGGTATCCAGTACGGACTTGAGGCCCTGAACAAGGGGACCATCGACATGGACCAGTTCATCGACCTGAACCGGCGCATCGGCGGCCTCGACGACGACGCCAAGCCCGCCGCGGAGCGCACCGTCGCCGACCTCAAGGCGGTACGGACGGCCTATCGCACGGGCCGTATGCTGAACGGCGGTGGCGGCCTCGCCGACGTTCCGATCATCGACTACCGCGACTACACGGACGACGCGGCGGCCGGTGACATGCACATGCGCTTCCACTCCTTCTCCACCCGGGCGCGCTTGGACAAGGCCAACGGAACCCACGCCAACCAGGTCATGCTCACCCGCTCCAACGGGCACGGATTCACTCTCGCCGGGATGCTGTCCGACATGGACCAGTGGCTCACCGGCATCAAGGGAGACTCCGGCAACGACACCCCGATCGAGAAGATCGTCCGCCACCAGCCGCAGGGTCTCACGGACGCCTGCTGGACCCGTGGCATCGGTGCGAAGAAGATCGCGGAGCCCCAGGTCGAGGGCATCGACAACACCGAGTGCAACACCCTCTACCCGGTGTGGACATCGCCGCGGATGGTCGCCGGAGCCGATGTGGCCAACGACATCGTCAAGTGCCGCAAGCGTCCCGTGATCCGCTCCGACTACCGAGTGCCGGTGACCGACGGCCAGTTCAAGGATCTGAAGGCGATCTTCCGGGACGGTGTCTGCGACTGGTCCAGGCCCGGGGCGGGTCAGCAGGACCTCGCCGGTACATGGCTCTCCTTCGACCGGAAGTGACAGGATCGCGGCAGGTGAGCCAAAACGGGGGCAGGTGCGACCTCCCGCTCTGGTGCCAGTGGTGGTGAGCTCCCCTGTTCGTCCAGGTCAGCACGTGTTTCCGGTCCGCTGAAGCATCGTCACCCCTCTTCTCTTCCTCTCCTTGCCGTCAGTGGGGGAGGAGAGGATCGGGGTGTGGGGTGCCCCTATGGGTTTGGTCGGGCTGATCGAGCAGGTTGGGGTTCGTGGAAGGTGCCGCCGCACTGCCCCGGCCGACGTGTCCATCTGCCGTGCCGGATCGTGCGCGGCAGATGGGCCCGCCGTACGTGGTACGGGAAGCGAAGACCGGTGAACTCGCCCGGCGGACCCGCAGCCGGGTCACACCGCCCCTGCGGGTCTCCGCGCGGACCTCGGCCCAGTGCAGAGGGGCACGGTACGACCCGACGTCTGATACCTGCTCGCGTTGTGGAGTCACGACGCCAGCGGTCAAGGCCTGTTCATGCCAATCGATGAGAGTGGGCGACCTTCGCGACAGGTTCGGTCAGCGCCGCCGAGCCGTCGAGGAACGTGGCGAGCCGACCGCCACGGGGGAGCGCGGTAGCGGGCGGGGAAGTTCGGCGTCGTCGGTGCGCAGCTGCGGGGGAGACAAGACCGCGATTTCCTGGTCGAAGCACGCCATCAGCCGACCGCCCGGTACCACTGCCAGTACACCCTGTTGAGGGAAACGTCGACTCCGAGCCGGCCTGCCGATCACTGGTCGGATCTCACGCCTGCACCGAATTGTCTTCCCTGCCGGCGACGGCCGCCGGCTGCCCGTCCAGCACCGCCGTCGTTACCACTGCCACCGGGCAGTCATCGATTCGCTGCCTCGTTTCGTGGTGAACCGGTGTTCAACCACTGCTCATTGACGGTGGTCGTCCGTCGCTGCTGTAATCCACTCGCCCCCGAAAAGCGACGTTCCGCATTGCAGAACAAAGGGAGGGTGGAATCAGATGAAGCTGGGCAGGATCTCGGCGGTCGCGGCAATCGCGGCCGCGACACTCATCGGGAGTGCGGCATCTCCCGCAATGGCCGCGACCTGGACACGGACGGCGGACTATCAGCGGTGGACAGGGCTCAATGCGCTGGAGCGCGGGCAGGGTGTGGCGACGGACGGGACGTATTTCTACTACGCCGGGCCCGGCGGGATGGTGAAGGCCACCGTCGCCAACGACTCGGAGGTCGCATCATCGGTGGCCCCGATTCCCTGGGAGCTGAGCGGGACGTACGGCAGCGATCACATAGGGGACGTGGAGTACTACGGCGGCTATGTGATCGCGCCGATCGAGGATGGTGACAGTGGCTACCGGCATCCGCTGCTGGCGCTGTACAACGCGAGTGACCTGAGCTACACGGGTCGCTATGTGCAATTGCCCCTTGCACAGATGCCGGGCGGGGTGCCGTGGGTCGCGGTGGATGCTGCTGCGGGACTCGTCTACACCTCGCCCTGGGATCAGGATGCCGCGCAGGGCACGAACAAACTAGTCGCCTATAGCCTGAAAGACCTGCTGAATCTTCCGGCCGGTTCGACGCTTCCTGTGGTGAGGACCGTGACGCTGTCACAGCCCTTGAGCAGGATCCAGGGTGCCGCGATGTGGCAGGGCAAGCTCTATGCCTCCGTGGACGACTCGGCGAAGTCGGTTCACTCGATCGACATCAGCTCCGGTCAGGTTGCCTACGAGTTCCATCAGGACGTCGAGTCCGGGGATGAGGTTCAGGGGATCGCAGCCTGGGACCTCGGTCCATCGGGCGGTCAGCTGCACATCGTCAACGTGGGATCGGGCTGGAATTCGATCTTCCTCTATCTGCAGCACTACACCCAGACCGGCTGAACCGGCGCAGCATCAGGAATTCATGGACGAGCAAGATGGTGTCCTGTATAGCGATCGCGCATTGTGCTGTCCACGGGGCGGGGCACTTGGAGTTGGTTTGTTCCGGACGGGCTGCGGGAGATCGCGAAGCCGCTGATCCCGGGGCAGGAGCCGGAGCGGAGTTCCCATAGCGACCTCGCAGTTGAGCGAGTGGCCGCAGCAACTGGTCTGCTGGCGGACGAGGCTCGAGCCATGACCTGGATGCATTTTGCTGGAACTGCCTTGCCTGCTCTCAGGGGGCAGCGGGCCGAAGCGCGAGGAGTTCATGCCCGGCGGGGCGCCAGGTCCGCTCGGCCGCGACCTGGTCCAGGCTCCTTGATCTTGGTGGGACCGGCCGCGTCGAGAATGGTGTCCGATCGCATCCGCAAGTCCGGCTCGTCGGGATCCAGGACGCCGGTGGCACCCGAAGCGTGGATACCGGCGGAGGTACCGACGGCCCGGACGGCCCCGGGGTAGACCTTTTCGCGGACGCCTTCGGCCAGTAGGTGCTCGATGCGATCGGTGCTGTACGCCATGGACATGTCCGGGTTTCGCCGCCGTGGGGTCTCGTCCCGTCAGCGTGGTGATCCCCGGGGCCCAGATCCGGCATCCGCACGTGAGGGCGAGGGGCGAGGCACTCAAGGGCATCACCAGGCTCTCCGCCAATGAACGAATTGCGAAACTCTGCAATTCATTACATGCTGTGTTGGTCGTGTCCGCAGGTAGCCGCGGATACGGCACTAGCCAATGCCTCGGGTGCCCGGGTGATGAGGAGTGCTGGAGACCGTGCCGGTTCCGCTGTACCAGGCCAAAGCCGAGTTCTTTCGGATGCTCGGGCACCCGGTCCGCATATGCGTGCTGGAGCTGCTGCAGGGCGGACCGATGCCGGTACGCGACCTGCTCGCGGCGATCGAGGTGGAGCCCTCGGCACTGTCCCAGCAGCTGGCGGTGCTGCGCCGCTCAGGCATCGTCACCTCCACCCGTGAGGGCTCGACCGTGGTGTACGAGCTGGCCGGCGGGGATGTGGCGGAGCTGATGCGGGCCGCCCGGCGGATCCTGACCGAGATGCTGGCCGGGCAGAACGAACTCTTGGAAGAGCTGCGGGAAGCCGAGGTTGCCGCCCGGTGAGTGCGCTGCTTGCCCGGTCCTGGGACCGCATCTCCGCTCTGCTGCCTGCCCGCGCCGACTTCGCCGTCATGGCCCGCAACCCGCGCCGCGACCTGCTCGCCGGCCTCACCGTCGCCATTGTCGCGCTGCCGCTCGCCCTCGGCTTTGGCGTCTCCTCCGGTCTCGGCGCCGAAGCCGGGCTGGCGACCGCTGTGGTGGCGGGCGCCCTTGCCGCACTGTTCGGCGGCTCCAACCTCCAGGTCTCCGGCCCCACCGGCGCGATGACGGTCGTCCTGGTGCCGATCGTTGCCCAGTACGGGCCCGGCGGGGTGCTGACCGTCGGGCTGATGGCCGGTGTCCTGTTGATCGCGCTCGCGCTGCTGAAGGCCGGCCGGTACATGCGCTACATCCCGGCGCCGGTGGTGGAGGGCTTCACTCTCGGCATCGCCTGCGTCATCGGCCTCCAGCAGGTGCCCAACGCGCTCGGGGTGGCCAAGCCGGACGGTGACAAGGTCCTGGTGGTGACCTGGCGCGCGGTCGAGGAGTTCGTACGCACCCCCAACTGGACCGCCGTGATCCTCGCGTTCGCGGTGGCAGTGGTGATGCTGCTGGGTACTCGCTGGCGCCCCACCATCCCGTTCTCGATCGTCGCGGTCATCGCGGCGACCCTGGCAGCCCAGCTTTTCCACCTGGACGCGGCCGCCCCGATCGGCGAGCTGCCCTCCGGGCTGCCCGCCCCCTCGCTCGGCTTCCTCGACCTGTCCGCGCTGGGCTCGCTGCTCGCTCCGGCCGTCGCGGTCGCTGTGCTGGCCGCGTTGGAGTCGCTGTTGTCGGCGACCGTCGCGGACGGCATGACGGTGGGACAGCAGCACGACCCGGACAAGGAACTGTTCGGGCAGGGCATCGCGAACCTGGCCGCCCCGCTGTTCGGCGGCGTGCCCGCCACCGCGGCCATCGCCCGTACTGCCGTCAACGTCCGCACCGGCGCGGGATCCCGGCTCGCTGCCCTCACCCACGCCGCCGTCCTCGCGGTCATCGTCTTCGCCGCCGCACCCCTCGTCTCCAAGATCCCGCTGGCCGCGCTGGCCGGGGTGCTCCTGGCGACCGCGATCCGCATGGTGGAGGTGGGCGCGCTGCGCGCAATGGCCCGCGCGACCCACTCGGATGCCATCGTCCTGGTGCTGACCGCCGCCGCCACGCTCGCCCTCGACCTCGTCTACGCGGTCATCATCGGCCTGGTGGTCGCGGGTGCCCTGGCGTTGCGCGCGGTCGCCAACCAGGCCCGGATCGACCAGGTCGACTTCCGCCCGGACCTGCCCGGCGAGCACAGCGAGGAGGAGCACGCCCTGCTGGCCGAGCACATCGTGGCCTACCGGATCGACGGGCCGCTGTTCTTCGCCGGCGCCCACCGCTTCCTGCTGGAACTTTCCGAGGTGGCGGACGTGCGGGTGGTGATCCTGCGCCTGTCGCGGGTGTCGACGATGGACGCGACCGGCGCCCTGGTGCTCAAGGACGCGGTGTCGAAGCTGAACCGGCGCGGCATCGCCGTGATGACCTCCGGGATACGTCCCGGCCAGCGCCAAGCCCTGCAGTCCGTCGGCGCCCTGGACCTGCTCCAGCTGGAGGGCCGCGAGTACGCCACCACACCGGAGGCGATCGCCGGGGCCCGCGCCCACCTGCACCAGGCCGGAGTTCTGCCCGCCACCCCCGACACCGAAGAGGCTTCCCGATGACCACCCCCACCGCACGCCACATGGTCGAAGTCTCCGGCACCGAGGCACTGTGGCTGCTCGAAAGCGCCGCCCAAGGCCGCCTGGTGTATGTCCAGCGGGAGCAGCCGGTGCTTCGTCCGGCCGTCCACATCCTGGAGTACGGGCGTCTGATCGTCCGTACTCCGGCCCAGGCCGCCGCCCTGTCGGTGCGGACCCAGCTCACCTATCAGTCGGACGAGATCAAGGTGGCCGGCGGCACCGGCTGGACCGTGACCGCCACCGGCCCGGCCGAAGTGATCACCGATCCGGACGAGGCCGCGCACTACCGTCGTACGCTGCCCGGCTGGGCGCACGGCCCGCACGACACCCTGGTGCGGATCCGTCCGCAGACGGTGACCGGGTTCCGCCTGGCCCACGCCGAGGCCGCCCGATGAGCGCCCAGCTGGAAGCCCTGCCCTATCGGCATGTGCTGACGCTGCCCGCGATGGGCTCGGCGGTGCGGATCGCCCGCGAGACCACCGAACAGGTCCTGATGGAGTGGGGCATCGGCCGGCGCCATCCCAACCTGACCGAACTGCGTGGCTGGTCGGTGGGCGGGCAGCCGGCCATGACTGAAGCGGCCCGCCAACTCGCCGACGAGGGGCGGCACCTGGAGCTCGCTGCGATCCCGGCGGACGGCTCGCTGGTCCCGGACGGCACTCATCCGCCGATCCCCGTGCACTGTGATCTGCCCGCTGCCCTCACCGCTCGCCGGTAGTGACCGGTGAGCAGCTTCAGTGGTGCGGCGACGAGTGGCCCGGCGCCCGCACCACGGCGACATAGCGCCTGATGTAAGAGATGCACAGGAACGAAGAAGACAAGGAAAGACCATGAGTGATATGACCGAGACGCTGCCGCCGTGCCCCGAGTGCTCCAGCGCGTACACCTACGAGATGGGCGCTCTCCTGGTCTGCCCCGAGTGCGGCCACGAGTGGTCGCCTGCGTCCGCCGAGCCCGCGGGCAGCGGCGCCGGGGACGGGGTGACCAGGGATGCGGTCGGCAACGTGCTTGCCGACGGCGACACGGTCACCGTGGTCAAGACCTTGAAGGTCAAGGGCAGCCCGTCCGGGATCAAGGCGGGCACCAAGGTCCGCAACATCCGCCTCGTGGACGGGGTCGACGGCCACGACATCGACTGCAAGATCGACGGGTTCGGCCCCATGCAGCTCAAGTCCAGCGTGGTCAAGAAGGCCTGACCCGCACTTCGGCCTGCGGGCTGATCACAGAAACAGGCGGTCCCGTCCTCGGCGGAGGAAGGGACCGCCTGTCTGCCGGGGATCGAGCGTCTATCGTCCGGGCGCAGGGCCCGGAGTGACAGAAGGAGGTGATCGTGGAGCAGCGGCATTCCGGAGCGGGCCTCGTAGTGGCGGAAGCGCGTGGCGGCCAGGCCGTGCGCGGGGCGGGTGCGGTGGATGCGGACCCTCACGGTCAACCGCCACATCCCGATCACCGTCCACACCGATCTGGCTGCCGCACCGAACGCGCTGGTCACTGACCTGCGTGGCATCAGGCAGAGCCCGGCGGATCGCATCGGCGTAAGACACGGAGCCGTCGCGGCACACAATCCCGACGCCGGGTTGATCACGCAGCCACGCCTGGAGCGTCTCGGCCCTGCGGTCGGGCAGCACGTCAATCCGCTCGTGGGTCTCGGCGTCGATCAGCACGGTGGCATAGCGGTGGCGGCGACGCAGAGCGAAGTCATCGACGCCCAGCACCCGGGGCGCCCGCGGCCCGGGCAAAGGGATCCGCAGCAGGGCACGCAGAGCGGTGTGGCGCGATAGACGAACGGCCAGAGCCGATAACAGGCGGCACCGTGGTCCGCCCGCTCTCGTCGACTACATCCTCGATGACCAGCGGCGATAACCCAGAAAACACCATGTCTACAAGCTCGTTGACATCTCGCATGTCATGTCAACGACACCAACCACACTCCGTCACCACCGAAAGTGCGACAGAGCCGTTCGTTTGACAGACCGGTCAGCGGATCGGGGTCGAGGGGGCAGACGTGCATCTGGTCCGTGAATCGCCCCGGGTTTGATGGAGACATCGAAGACCCGGAAGGATGCCGATCATGGCTGCTCCCCGTAAGTACCCCGATGAACTGCGTGAACGCG
>NZ_JBEXPH010000094.1:0-32589 GCF_040611955.1 Streptomyces sp. NPDC006510
GTGTCGCCACCGTGCCGGCGGCGACACGGACCTCGACGCCGCAGGCGCGCGTAAGCCGCTCGGCGAGGTCGCCCGGTGGCTTGCATCCCCGCGGTACGACGGCCCGTCCGGCCCCCGCGTCGAAGAGGAAGAGGAGTTCCGCGCCGAATCCCTGGTCGAGCACGGTCTGGATGCGCCGCATCCGGCGCCGTACGGTCACCGCGTTCCCCGGTTCCGGACTGCCAGGGTCAGCACCACCCGGTTCCGGACCGCTGGGGTCCGCTCCGGCGTCGGCCGAGGGTTCCAGGACGACGGCAAGCACGAGCGCGGGCCCGTCGAGGCCGAGCTGCTCCAGCAGGGCGCGGCCGGGTTCCAGCGTCCCGTCGAGAAATCCGCGTACCAGGGAGCGACGCCGCTCGCGCTGTTCCGCCTCCAGCGCGGACCGCTCGTCCATATAAGTCTCGGCCACCGCACCGACCAGGGAGTGGTGCGACTGGAGCAGCAGATCGACCAGTTCGATCAGTGCGCCCTCCTCGCCGGGCTCAGCCGTCTCCCGCAGCAACTGCCACAGCACGTAGAGGCCGAGTGCGTGGCTGCGCAGCAGCAGATGCAGCGGCATCCCCTCCTCCGCGCGCTGCGCCGCCCGCTCCCGGAAGAGGCGGAGCCCGCCCGGACCGGGGTGCGGCTCGGTGACGCGGCGGAGAAAGAGGCGTACGCCGTGCCGGGCGGTCGCGGCGATCTCCAGGTCCTTCACGTCGTCCGGGAGCCCCGCGTAACCGGGAAGCTGCTCGAAGGACTCACGGGCCATGTGCCGCGCCAGCCCATTGACCTTGGGTTCGCAGCGCAGGGCGAGGGCCCTGGCTCCGTCGGACAGCGTCACGTCGGTACTCCCTCTCTCACCGAAGGCTGTTGTGACACGTCACAGTACGCAGCCCTCCGAGGTGTGACGGGAACGGGTGTCGCAGGTCACCTCCGCAGCCGACACTCGGGTTCCTGGCCATCCGCCGTACAGCACCGAAGGAGCCGCGGGTATGACCGAGCACAAGCCGACGGACTATCTCAGCTATATCGACCGGGTGTGGCAGGGCGAGGACACACTGCTGGCCCACCTGTCCGGGGCGTACTCCGGCGCGGGGCTGGTGCCCGTGCGCGAGCGGGTCGGTTTCCTGCCCGCCTTCGCCAATGTGGCGGTGTTCGACACCGGCGACGGACTGGTGCTGGTGGACTCCGGAGACCTACGGACGGCGGCTCCGCTGCACGCGGCGGTCCGCGCCTTCAGTGAGCAGCCGGTCAGTACCGTCGTCTATACGCACGGCCATGTGGACCACGTCTTCGGTGTCGCGCCGTTCGACGCACAGGCGGACAGCGAGGGGCGCCCCCGTCCCGAGGTGATCGCGCACGAAGCGGTCACGGCCCGCTTCGACCGGTACGTCAGCACGGCGGGCTACAACACCTGGATCAACCGCAGGCAGTTCGGCGTACCGTCGCTGGACTGGCCGTCCACCTACCGCTACCCCGACACCACCTACCGCGACCGGATGACCGTCGAGCGCGGCGATCTGACTTTCGAGCTGGTGCACGCCAAGGGCGAGACGGACGACAGCACCTATGTGTGGGTTCCCGAGCTCAAGACGCTGTGCACCGGTGACCTCTTCATCTGGAACACCCCGAACGCGGGCAATCCGCAGAAGGTGCAGCGGTATCCGGAGGACTGGGCCCGTGCGCTGCGCGCCATGCAGGAGCTCGGCGCCGAACTGCTGCTGCCCGGCCACGGGGTGCCGATCGTCGGCAGGGAGCGGGTGTACCGGGCGCTCGACGACACGGCCCGGTTCCTGGAGTCGCTCTGCGAGCAGACCAGGACCCTGATGAACGCCGGGCACCGGCTCGATGCCGTGCTGCACGGCGTTCAGGTGCCGCAGGAGCTGCTGCGGAAGCCCTATCTGCATCCCGCCTACGACGAGCCGGAGTTCGTCGTACGCAATCTGTGGCGGCTGTGGGGCGGCTGGTACGACCAGAATCCGGCGCACCTCAAGCCGGCCCCGGACGCCGCAGTGGCCGCCGAGTTCGCAAATGCCGCGGGCGGCGCGGCCGTGCTGGCGCGGCGGGCGCTGAAGCTGCTGGAGGAGGGTGAGCCGAGGCTCGCCTCGCATCTGGCGGAGACCGCCGCGCTGGCGGCCCCGGCCGATGTGGAAGTGGCCCGGATACGCGCCCGGGTCTACGGTCGGCGGGCTGCGGGCGAGACGTCGACCATGGCCCGTGGGGTGTTCAACTGGGCGGCGGCGGAGTCGGCCGCGGTGGCGGAGGGAACCGATCTGGAGACCGAGCTGACCCGCTCCACCGACGGCCGGAAGCGAGCCGCCGGAATGATCAGCGTCGGCGTCGTGGACGAGGACGAGTGCGGCTGCGGAGCATCCGGGGAGGACGGGTGACAACGCCCGCCGGGGCCGTCGGCCGGCTCCGGACGGGCGACGGAGCCGTGGTGGAGGGGCGGGCCCGCAAGGGTGCCTGGGGCACCACCTGGCTGCTGCTCGCCTTCATGCTGGTGAATTTCGCCGACAAGACCGTCATGGGCCTGGCCGCCGGCCCGATCCGTGACGAGCTGGGACTGACCCGGGGTGAGTTCGGCACCGCGCAGTCCTCGTTCTTCGCCCTGTTCAGCCTGGCCGCGCTGGGGGTGTCGTTCCTGACCCGCCGGGTCCGCACCACCGTGCTGCTGCTCGGCATGGCCCTGCTGTGGTCGGTGGCGCAGTTGCCGATGCTGCTCGGCGCCGCCGGTTTCGGAACGCTGGTGGTGACCCGGGTGCTGCTCGGGGCGGCCGAGGGACCGGCGGCACCGGTGGCGGTGCACCATCTGCACGGCTGGTTCGGGCAGCAAGAACGGACCCTGCCGACCTCCGTACTGATGGTCGGCGCTGCGGGCGGGGTGGCGCTGTCCGCTCCGCTGCTGACCCTGGTGATCGATGCGTGGGGATGGCGCTGGGCCTTCGGTGCCGTCGGGCTGGTCGGCCTGGTGTGGGCAATGTGCTGGTACGCACGGGGCGAGGAGGGGCCGCTGGCACCGCCGTCGGGGACGGCCTTCTCGGCCGGATCCGACGGGACCGGCCGGACCGTTCCGTATCGCGGACTGCTGCTCTCCGGCACGTGGCTGACCGCGGCCTTCGGCGCGTTCGCCGCCTACTGGCTGCTCTCTGCGGGACTGACCTGGGCGCCCGACTATCTGCACGAGGTTTCGGGGCTGACCGCGAAGCAGTCGGGAGCAGTGGTGACGGCAACCGCCGTCGGCAACGCCGTGGTGCTGCTGACGCACGGGCTGCTGGCGCGGCGGGCTTCCCGGAGGGGGACCGCGCCCCGGCTTCCGGCGGGACTCGGCGGTGGCCTCCTGATGTGTGTGGCCGCCCTGTCGATCGCGGCGTTCGCCGAGGTGGAGCCGGTGGGTGCGAAGATCGCGCTGATGGTCGGTCCGATGACGCTGACCAATGTGATCCTCACCGTCTCGCAGACGGCCGTCGCAAGGATCACGCCCGCCGGGCAGCGTGGGGTGGTGCTGGGTGCGCTGGCCTTCGTCTACGCCCTCGCCGGGATCCTCTCTCCGCTGGTCACGGGCCGGATGGTGGACGCGGCCGACTCCGTGGCCACGGGCTACCACTCGGCGTATCTGCTGATGGCCGGGCTGGTGGCGGTGGCCGGTGTGCTCGCCGTCTGCTTCCTGCGCCCCGAGAAGGACGCGGCACGGCTGGGCGTGGCGGAGACTCCGGCGGCCGGTCCCCAGGTGCACTGAGACCGGTCGTCCTTGGGTGCGTGTAAGGGGCTCGGTCCCATGGACGGAGCCCCTTACCGGATGCGTCCCCCTACCGGATGTCTACCCCGCACGGAAGGTCTGCACGGGACGCCCGCACAGGGGGTCTGCACGGGAGGTCTAACCGAGGGCACGCACCCCTGCGGTGACGACCACGGCGGAGCCCACGACCACGAGGAAGGGTGCGCGCAGGACCAACGCGAGCGCCGCTGCGGCAAGGCCCGCACCCCTGGCGTCCAGCGTCAGGTGCTGCCCGTCGCCGAACGTCTGTTGCGCGGTGAGGGCGGCCAGGAGCGCCACGGGCAGCAGCGCGGCGAGGCGCTGGGCGAGCGGTCGTTCCAGCACCCCGGCGGGCACCAGCAGTCCGAGCAGTTTGGCGAGGTAGCAGCCGACGGCGGTCAGCGCGATGGCGATCCAGATGTTCATCGGTCCTCCTCCGTGGTGGCCGTTTCCCTGCTCGCGCCCTTCCGGCGTCCGCTCAGGAAGAGGACGGCGGGTGCGGCGAGCGCGGACAGCAGTACGGGGACGCCTGCGGGCAGCACGGGCAGCAGGCCGAGCACGAGCAGGACCGCGATCGCGGCGGTGACGCGTTCCGTGGTGCTCTTCAGCATCGGCGCGAGCAGGGCGAGGAAGACCGCGGGCGATGCCGCGTCCAGCCCCCAGGCGTCCGTGTCGCCGAGCGCCTCGGCGCCGAGGGCTCCCAGCAGCGTGGTCAGGTTCCACAGCACGTACAGGGTCAGCCCGGTGACAGCGAAGCCGATCCGTGCCGCCCGCCGGGTCGGCTGCGGCAGTGTCACGGCGGTCGTCTCGTCGATGACCCACTGGGCGGCGAAGGGGCGGAGCGCCCGCGGGAGCGCCAACAGCTGCGACAGCCGCAGCCCGTAGAACGAGTTGCGTACGCCGAGGAAGAAGGCCCCGGCAGCCGCGGTGTACGGGTTGCCGCCCGCGGCGAGGGCACCGACGAGGGCGAACTGCGAGGCGCCGGTGAAGACGGCGAGGCTGAGCACGCAGGTCTGCAGCAGGCTCAGTCCGGAACCGGCCGAGGTCACGCCGAAGGCGAAGCCGGAGAGTCCGACGGCTATGCCGACGCCGAGCGCATCACGTACGACGGCCGCGTCCGGCTTCGCCCCGGCCGCCGCGTCCGGCCTCGCTCCGGGGCCGGACGCGTTGCCGGGGGATGCGTCGGCCGATTCGCCGACGCCCTCTGGGAGTGTTGTCTGTTCTGCCACGACCGGAACGCTACGTGGGCAGATCGGGACCGGTCTTGTACGTTCTTGCACGTTCGCGCTGGTACGCGCCGGGCGGCACCCCCACGATCCGGGTGAAGTGACGGTTGAGATGCGGCTGATCGGTGAAGCCGACCTCGGCGGCCGCGTCCGCGGGCGCCGTCCCCGCGTCGAGCATCCGCCGCGCCGCCCGCACCCGGGCATCGGTGAGCCAGGCGTGCGGCGGCATCCCGTACTGCTTCTTGAAGGCTCGCAGCAGCGCGAACGGGCCGGTTCCCAGCTCCGCCGCCAGCGCTTCGAGGGTGGGCGGCGCCGCCATCCTGCCCTCCAGCACCGCGCGTGCCCGTGCCGCGTCGCGCGCGCCCGCCGAGCGGGGCGCGCGGGCGGGCAGCGCGCTGCCGTGCCGGCTGAGCAACCGCGTGACCATGACCCGCAGCACCGTGTCGGCGGCGAGTGCGTTGCCTTCCTCGGCCGCCCGGTGGACCTCGCGGATCAGCCGGGCCGCGTGCGGGTCCACGACGCTGGTCTCGGTGAATCCGACCGTGCCGCGCAGACTCGTCGTATCGGCCGCGATGTCGTTGATCACCTGCGAGGACGGGTAGAGCGTGGCGTACACCCAGCCCTCGGGCACACCCGCGCGGGCCGTGTGCGGAACCTCCGGGTTGATCATGACAACGGTGCCGGGACCGGCGTGGACGGTGCCACCCGGCAACCCGACGTCCTCCACCCCGTGGCTGATGGTGCCGAAGACATAGCCCTCGTGGCTGTGGCGGGGGAAGGTGTGGCGCACGTACCGGGCACGCAGCAGATCGAGGTCGGGCAGTTCCGCGTACTGCCAGTGCCTCGCCCACTCCCCCGATCCCGACTCCGGTATCGCCGCCATGCACGAATTCTCGCAGCTCCGGGGCAGGGTCGCCGAAGGCGGTCGGGGCCGTTGTCAGTGGCGGGGTGCACGATGGGGGACATGGCCGGCTCTGCACTCGATTCGTTCTCACCCGCGACCCGCGGCTGGTTCGCGGGTGCCTTCAGTGCGCCCACCGCCGCGCAGGAGGGCGCCTGGCGCGCGATCGGCGAGGGTTCGGACGTGCTGGTCGTCGCACCGACCGGCTCCGGCAAGACTCTCGCCGCTTTTCTCGCCGCGCTGGATGCCCTGGCGTCCGTCCCGCCGCCCGCCGAGGCGAAGAAGCGCTGCCGAGTGCTGTACGTGTCGCCCCTCAAGGCGCTCGCGGTCGATGTCGAGCGCAACCTCCGCTCACCGCTGACCGGCATCCGCCAGGAGTCGGTGCGCCTGGGACTGCCCGAGCCCGAGGTCCGGGTCGGGATCCGCTCCGGCGACACCCCGCCCGCCGAGCGTCGCTCGATGGCGACCCGGCCGCCGGACATCCTGATCACCACACCCGAATCACTGTTCCTGATGCTGACCTCGTCCGCCCGGGAGGCGCTGTCCGGTGTCGAGACGGTGATCCTCGACGAGGTGCACGCCGTGGCGGGCACGAAGCGGGGCGCCCATCTCGCCGTCTCCCTGGAGCGTCTCGACGAGCTGCTGCCGCGTCCCGCACGGCGGATCGGCCTGTCGGCGACGGTCCGTCCGGTCGACGAGGTGGCACGCTTCCTCTCGCCCCGGCGCAAGGTGGAGATCGTCCAGCCGCCCTCCACCAAGCGGTTCGACCTGTCGGTGGTCGTCCCGGTCGAGGATCTGGGTGAGCTCGGCGGCTCCCCCGCCACCGACCCCGACCAGGCCGGTCAGGCGGACAAGCCGTCGATCTGGCCCCACGTCGAGGAGCGGATCGTCGACCTGGTCCAGCAGCATCGCTCCACCATCGTCTTCGCCAATTCCCGCCGCCTCGCCGAGCGGCTGTGCAACCGGCTCAACGAGATCGCGTACGAGCGGCTCACCGGCGAGACGATCGCCGAGTCCCACTCCCCCGCCGAGATCATGGCCGAGTCCGGTGCGGCGAAGGGCGCCCCCGCGCTGCTCGCCCGCGCCCACCACGGTTCGGTCTCCAAGGAGCAGCGCGCCCAGGTCGAGGAGGACCTCAAGGCGGGCCGGTTGCCGGCCGTCGTCGCCACCTCCAGTCTGGAGCTGGGCATCGACATGGGGGCGGTCGACCTCGTGATCCAGGTGGAGTCGCCGCCGTCGGTCGCCTCCGGCCTGCAACGGGTCGGCCGGGCCGGACACCAGGTCGGTGCGGTCTCCACCGGAGTGGTCTTCCCGAAGTACCGGGGCGATCTGGTGCAGGCGGCCGTGGTCACCGAGCGGATGCGCGAGGGCTCCATCGAGGCGCTCCGGGTCCCCTCCAACCCGCTGGACGTGCTGGCCCAGCAGCTGGTCGCCATGGTCGCTCTGGACAGCTGGCAGGTGGACGACCTGCTGGCGGTGCTCCGCCGCGCCGCCCCCTTCGCCTCACTGCCCGAGTCCGCGTTCACCGCCGTGCTGGACATGCTCGCCGGCCGCTACCCCTCCGACGCCTTCGCCGAGCTGCGTCCACGTGTGGTCTGGGACCGGGTGGCCGGTACGGTCACCGGCCGCCCTGGCGCACAACGCCTCGCCGTCACCTCCGGGGGAACGATCCCCGACCGGGGACTCTTCGGGGTCTTCCTCGCGGGCGCCGACCCCAAGAAGGGCGGCGGCCGGGTCGGTGAGCTCGACGAGGAAATGGTGTACGAGTCACGGGTCGGCGATGTCTTCACGCTCGGCACCACGTCCTGGCGGATCGAGGACATCACCCGCGACCGGGTCCTGGTGTCCCCCGCCCCCGGCGTTCCCGGCCGGCTGCCGTTCTGGAAGGGTGACCAGCTGGGCCGCCCGCTGGAGCTGGGGCGTGCGCTGGGGGCGTTTCTCCGCGAGATCGGCGGACTGTCGCAGGAGGATGCCCGCGAGCGTCTGCTCGCCGCCGGTCTCGACACCTGGGCCGCCGACAACACCCTGTCGTACATCGACGAACAGCGCCGCGCCTGCGGCCACGTGCCGGACGACCGGACCATCCTCGTCGAGCGTTTCCGTGACGAGCTGGGTGACTGGCGGGTCGTGGTCCATTCCCCGTTCGGCGCGCAGGTGCACGCTCCGTGGGCGCTGGCGCTGAGCGCCCGCCTCGCCGAGCGGTACGGCATGGACGCCCAGGTGATGCATGCCGACGACGGCATCGTGCTGCGGCTGCCCGACGCCGACCTGATGGGCCTGGACCTCCTGGACTTCGACCCCGTGCTGGACCCGTCCCAGAATCCGGCCCAGGCCCCGGCACCGCTGCCGGGCCTCTCCTACGACAGCGAACAACCGCCCGTCGGTGCGACGGATGTGACGTTCGAGCAGGGCGAGATCGGCCAGATCGTCACCGACCAGGTAGGCGGTTCGGCGCTGTTCGCGTCCCGGTTCCGCGAGTGCGCGGCCCGCGCCCTGCTGCTGCCGCGCCGCAGCCCCGGCAAACGCACCCCGCTGTGGCAACAGCGCCAGCGCGCCGCGCAACTCCTCCAGGTCGCATCGGAGTTCGGCTCCTTCCCGATCGTCCTGGAAGCGGTCCGCGAATGCCTCCAGGACGTCTTCGACGTCCCCGGGCTCACGGAACTCATGGGCGACCTCGAAGCACGCCGCGTCCGGCTGGTCGAGGTGACCACCCCGGAGCCCTCGCCCTTCGCGCGTTCGCTCCTGTTCGGCTACGTCGCCCAGTTCCTGTACGAGGGCGACTCACCGCTGGCCGAACGGCGGGCCGCCGCCCTCTCCCTCGACTCCCATCTCCTGGCGGAGCTCCTCGGCCAGGCAGAGCTGCGCGAACTGCTCGACGCGGACGTCCTGACCGAGCTGGAGCAGGAACTCCAGTGGCTGACCGAGGACCGCCGGATCAAGGACATCGAAGGCGTCGCCGACCTGCTCCGGGTCCTCGGCCCGCTCACCGACGAGGAGTTGGCGGAGCGCGGCGCCCGCCCGCCATGGGCCGCGGAGCTGTCCGCAGCGCGCCGGGCCATCCGGGTCCGGATCGGTGGAGCGGATCACTGGGCCGCGATCGAGGACGCGGGCCGCCTGCGGGACGCGCTGGGCACCGCCCTCCCGGTCGGCGTCCCCGAGGCGTTCACCGAACCGGTGAAGGACCCCCTCGGCGATCTCCTCGGCCGATACGCCCGTACGCACGGCCCGTTCACCTCCACCGAGGCCGCCACCCGTTTCGGTCTCGGCACTGCTGTCACGGACGGGGCGCTGCAACGGCTCGCCGCGTCCGGCCGGATCGTCCAGGGCGAGTTCCACCCCGCCGGTATCGGCCAGGAGTGGTGCGACGCCACCGTGTTGCGCAGGTTGCGCCGCCGCTCGCTCGCCGCGCTCCGCCACGAACTGGAGCCCGTCCCGCCCGCCGCCCTCGCCGGCTTCCTTCCGCAGTGGCAGCACCTGGGCAGCAACAGCCTGCGCGGAATCGACGGACTGGCCCGCGCCATCGAGCAGTTGCAGGGCGCACCCGTCCCGGCGTCAGCACTGGAGAAGCTGATCCTGCCGAGCCGGGTCACGGGCTACACCCCCGCGCTGCTCGACGAACTGACCACCACCGGCGAGGTCGTCTGGGCCGGCGCGGGCGCCCTCCCGGGCAAGGACGGCTGGCTGTCCCTCTACCTCGCCGACAGTGCACCCCTGCTGCTGCCGCCCCAGCACCCGCTGGAACTAAGCGCGTTGCACGAATCGGTCCTGACCGCCCTGAGTGGCGGATACGGCCTGTTCTTCCGGCAGATCGCCGATCAGGTCCGCGCCACCACGCATCCGGACTGCACCGATCCGCAACTCGCCGATGCCATCTGGGAGCTGGCCTGGTCGGGCCGGCTCACCAATGACACCCTCGCCCCGCTGCGTTCGCTCCTCGGTTCCGGCCGCACGGCGGGGTCGACCGCCCACCGCGCCAGACGCAGTGTTCCGCGCGGACGTTACGGCTCGCTCACCTCCGCCGCGCGGCCCGCGTCGCGCACCGGCCCGCCCACCGTCTCGGGCCGCTGGTCCCTGCTGCCCGCCACCGAACCCGACCCCACCCACCGCGCCCATGCCCTGGCCCGCACGCTCCTCGACCGCCACGGCGTGGTGACCCGCGGCGCGGTCCAGGCGGAGGGCGTCGAAGGCGGCTTCTCCGCGACGTACCGCATCCTGTCCGCCTTCGAGGACAACGGGCAGGCCCGGCGCGGCTATGTCGTCGAGGGCCTGGGGGCGGCACAGTTCGCGATGGACGGTGCGGTGGACCGGCTGCGCGCCACGTCAACCGCCCGCGACCGTACGGAGCCGGGCGCCGCGCCCAACGCCCTGGTCCTCGCCGCGGCGGACCCGGCCAATGCGTACGGCGCGGCCCTGCCCTGGCCCGAGCCGCCGGACGGTGCCGGGCACAAGCCCGGCCGCAAGGCGGGCGCCCTGGTGGTGCTGGTCGACGGCGAGCTGGCGATGTACATGGAGCGCGGCGGCAAGACACTGCTGGCCTGGCCCACCGCCCCGGATGACCCGGCTCTCCTCGCTGCGGCAGGGGCACTGGCGGCGGCCGCCCGCGCGGGGGCACTCGGCACGGTCACGGTGGAGCGCACCAACGGCGCACCGTCCCTGACCTCCCCGCTCGGCCGCACGCTGGAGGCGGCCGGCTTCCTCGCAACCCCGAGGGGGCTCCGCCTGCGCGCCTGAACCACCGGCACCGCTCACGCACAACGCACGGACGCACGGACGCACGGACGCACTGGCGCACGGACGCACGGGCCGACAGACGCACAGGCGGACAGGCGGACAGGCGCGCCACCCCGCACACCACTCCCCACCCCGCATCATGGAGACATGCCCGAAGGAGACACCGTCCTGCAGACCGCCAAACGTCTGCACACCGCACTCGCCGGTCAGGTCCTCACCCGCTCCGACCTGCGCGTCCCCCGATTCGCCACCGCCGACCTCACCGGCCGGACGGTTCTGGACGTCACCTCGCGCGGCAAGCATCTCCTCACTCGCATCGAGGGCGACCTCACCCTGCACAGCCATCTCCGGATGGACGGCGCCTGGCGCGTCTACGCCACGGGCGAGCGCTGGCGCGGCGGCCCCGCGCACCAGATCCGTGCCGTCCTCGCCAACACGGAGCACACCGCCGTCGGCTACCGGCTGCCCGTCCTCGAACTGCTACGCACCCGGGACGAGGAGAAGGCGGTCGGTCATCTCGGCCCCGATCTGCTGGGCCCCGACTGGGACCCCGACACCGCTCTGCGCAATCTGCTCGCCGACCCCGGCCGCCCTCTCGGCGAGGCCCTGCTGGACCAGCGCAATCTGGCCGGAATCGGCAACATCTACAAGTCCGAGCTCTGCTTCCTGGCCCGCGCCACCCCCTGGCTCGCCATCGGCGAACTGGCCGCCCCCACCGCCGCCCGCCTGGTCACGACGGCCAAGCAGCTGCTCGAAGCCAACCGCGACCGCCCCATGCGCACAACCACCACCACGGCCTCGCGTGGACACGGCCCGAAAGAACGGCTCTGGGTCTACGGCAGGGCCAACCGCCCCTGTCTGCGCTGCGGCACACCCATCCGCACCGCGGACCAGGACGCCCGCCCCGCCTACTGGTGCCCGCACTGCCAGTCGGGCCCCACCAGCTAGTTGACGGCCCGTCAGATCCGGTCGTACCGTCCGGTCATGCCCCTCACCGCGTACGACCTCACGGGCCGCTCCGCGTTCATCACCGGCGCGGCAGGCGGCATCGGCCGAGCCTGCGCCGTCCTGCTCGCGGCCGCGGGCGCCACCGCGCACTGCGCGGACCTCGACGAGAAGGGCCTGCTGGAAACCCGGGACCTGATCACCGAAGCGGGCGGCGCAGCCCACATCCACGTCATCGATGTCACCGACCGCAGTCGGGTCGGCGCCGCGGTGGCAGCCGCGGGAGACCTCGACATCCTGGCCGCCGCCGCCGCCGGAATCATGCATACGAGCAGCGTCCTGGAGACCTCGGACGAGGATCTCGACCGCGTCCTCGCGGTCAATTTCAAGGGCGTGCTGTACGCCTGCCAGGAAGTGGCCCGCAGCATGATCGCGCGCGGCGGCCCCGGCTCACTGATCACCATGGCCTCGGGAGCGGTCGACTCCGCCGGCCCGGGACTGCTCTGCTACAGCGCGGCCAAGGCGGCGGTCGTCCAGCTGACGAAGACGCTGGCGACCGAACTGGGGCCGCACGCGATCCGGGTCAACGCCGTAGCCCCGGGCTGGATCCGTACGCCCATGACCGCCCGCCACGAGGCGGACCGGCAGCACCGGGTGGAGGCGACGATGGCGCGGCTCTCCCCACTGGGGCGGGTGGGTGAACCCGAGGACGTCGCCCACACCGTGCTCCATCTCGCTTCCGATGCGTCGGCCTTCATGACCGGCCAGATCCTCCGCCCCAACGGCGGCGTAGCCATGCCCTGGTAGCCCGCCGGCCCCGCTCCGCGCACCGCGCGCCCTCGGCGCACCAGCGGCCTGCCCGCGTCCCGGCAGTCGACCACCGAGCCGCGCCCCGATCCGCGTGCCCGCCTCCCACGCCTCCGCCACCAGCACCAGCCGACCCGGCGGCTGCGGCCACATGCACGGGCAGCAGACTCAGCCCCCATCCACCCGCCGCCACCGCGCCCTCGACAAGGCCCGCATGGGCCGGTTCCAGCACAAGCCGCAGCACGGCCCACCACCACACCCCACCGAGAACGAGCGCCGGCACCCATCGCCGTACCATGGCTGCCTCCTCCGGCCGAACCTAGTGCGGCGCACTCACCCGGCGGGAGAGCGCATCGGCGCACCACCGGCGCGCTGTGCGCAGCCACAGACCGTTGCACGCTCTTGCCCGGAACGCCTGGGCATGCTGCGCCGGACCGAACCCCGCTACGACCGGAGCGCCTCCGTCGCAGGACGGGATCCCCTCCGACGCAGGACCGGAGGGCGCAATCGCGCTGCGCCGCGATCCCACCGGTCGGCGCTCCGCTCTCCGCAGTCTCGCCCGGCAACGCCTGGGCCGCATCCAGAACGAGCGCCACCTCGGCACCACCAAGCCCCACCGCCCCGAGCGCCACCTCGGCACCACCGAGCCCCACCGCCCCGAGCGCCACCTCGGCACCACCGAGCCCCCACCGTTTCGAGTGGGGGCTCGGTGAACGAGGTCAGCGCTTGTCGCGGCGCAGCGAGTCCTTCATACCCTCCGCGCGCTCCTCGGCACCGCTCATGGCGTCCTTGGCCCGGCCCTTGGCCTGGTCCATCTTGCCTTCGGCCTCCTTGCGCCGGTCGCCGGTCATCTTGCCCATGGTCTCCTTCGCCTTGCCCTTGATCTTGTCCTTGGCACCTTCGTCAACCATGACGACTCCTTCGAGTGGGGGAATGTCTCTCTGTCCCGTTCAGGGCCTCGACCGCGTCCGTGCCCTCGGGAACCAGGCCCTCGGGCACGACGGCGATCACGGAGGGCCGCTCGGTCGCAGAGATGCGATCCGATCCGGCAGCTCTCCCGTTCGGCATCACCCACGATGGCATAGACGAGACAAATCGGTCATTCGAGGATCGTCCGAGCCCATCGCCGGAACACCCGGCCTCCCCGGTCACTCCGGTCTCCTCCGCAACCCCCCGGAGCACGCAGAAGCCCCGGCCGTCCCTCAGGGGGACTACCGGGGCTCCGCTTCACACCGAACCACGCGGGTCAGGCGGCGACGACATCCACCGCTTCCGCGGGCGCCTTGATGGTCACCCGTCCCGTCGGCACACCTGCCACCGACGTCACGGAGACGGAATTGAGCATTGGCCGCACCGGTACAGGCACCGGCTCGCTGGCTGCTGCCGACTCGGCCAGTTCGGCCAGCGACAGCTCATCGCTCACTTCACGCATGAGCTCGGACATCCGTACGTCAAGCGCGTCGCAAATGGCGGAGAGCAGCTCGGAGGATGCCTCCTTCTGCCCCCGCTCCACCTCGGAAAGATAGCCGAGCGAGACTCGGGCGGACGAGGAGACTTCGCGCAGAGTACGGCCTTGGCGCTGGCGCTGCCGACGCAGCACGTCACCAAGCAGGCGACGGAGCAGAATCATCGGTGGCTCCCTCCTCGGACCGCGTAGCCGCATCCTTCACGCCCCACCGTACCGCCTCGCGCCGCGGCCGTGCGGGGAGCGATGTCGTGTTCACTCAGGGCTGCAAACATCAATTCCCCCCGTTCTGTTCCGTATCCTGTGCCCTTGCATTCTTGCCGAGTTCGGCGGAGAGCAGCTCGAGCACGCACCGTACGCTCTCTCTACGGATGTCCGCCCGCCCGCCGTTCAACCTCAGCTCGGCCATATTCTCCACGCCGTCCGGCCCGGCCACCGCGACATAGACCGTTCCCACGGCCTTGCCGTCCTGCGGCTCGGGGCCCGCGACGCCCGTAGTGGCCATGCCCCAGTCCGCCCCGAGAACGCGGCGCACACCGGCTGCCATCTGCCGCGCCACCTCCGGGTCGACCGCACCGCGCTCCGCCAGCAGGGCGCCGTCCACCCCCAGGACATCCCGCTTCAGGGGCGTCGCGTACGCCGTCACGGAGCCCCGGAAGGAGTGCGAGGCACCCGGCACGGAAGTCAGCTCCGCCGCGACCAGACCGCCGGTAAGCGACTCGGCGACGGCAAGGGTCTCCCCACGCTCCACGAGCAGCTTCAGCACCCCGGCCGCGGCAGTCACCGCTCGGCCTCCGCCGAATCGCGGCTTCCCGTGACCTCCGGGACCGGTCCCGCGCCCGCTGCGGCTGCCCGCTCGGTCGCGAGCCCCTTGCGGCGCAGCACGACGGCCTGGCGCACATAGTCGAGCCCGGTGACGACAGTCAGCACGACGGCCACCGCCATCACCCAGAAGCGCAGAGTGGCGAGCGGTCCGGTCAGCGCCAGAACGTACATCCCGACGGCCGTCCCCTGCGCCAGGGTCTTCATCTTCCCGCCACGACTGGCCGGAATCACCGCATGCCGTATCACCCAGAAGCGCATCAGTGTGATGCCGAGCTCGCGGAAGAGGATCACGCCCGTGACCCACCAGGGCAGATCGCCGAGGTACGAGAGACAGATCAGCGCCGCGCCCATGATCGCCTTGTCCGCGATCGGGTCGGCGATCTTCCCGAAGTCGGTGACCAGGTTGTAGGTGCGCGCCAGATGACCGTCGAACAGGTCGGTGATCATGGCGATGGCGAAGGCCGCCCAGGCGAACGACCGCCAGGCCGGGTCGTACCCGCCGTTGTGCAGCAGCAGCAGTACGAAGCCGGGCACCAGCACCAGCCGCAGCATGGTGAGCAGATTGGCGATGTTCCACAGGCTGGCCTGATTGACGGCCGCAGTGCCCAGCTTGCCGCCGCGGACCGGCTTCGCGCCGGAGCCGCCTGCCGCGGATGCCGGGACTCCCGTCATCTGGCCGCCTCCACGAGTTCGGAACACTCGGCCACCAGGTCCACTCCTTCGGTGCCCACAACCTTTGCCTCGACCATAAGGCCGGGTACGAGGCCGTCGCGTGCGGTGAACAGCACCTGGCCGTCCGTTTCGGGTGCCTGGTGCGCCGCACGCCCCACCGCGCCGTCCTCGTCGTCCACGGACTCGACCAGCACCTGGAGCGTCTCGCCCAGGCGCTCCTCGGCACGCTGCGAGGTCAGCTCCTCGGCCAACTGCGAGATGTGCGCAAGCCGCTCGGCGATGACGTCGGCGTCCAGCTTGTTCTCGTAGCCGACCGCCTCGGTGCCCTCTTCGTCGGAGTAGCCGAAGACGCCGATGGCGTCGAGCCGGGCACCGGTGAGGAAGCGTTCCAGCTCCGCCAGGTCGGCCTCGGTCTCGCCGGGGAAGCCCACGATGAAGTTGGATCGGGCACCGGCCTGCGGCGCCTTGTTCCGGATGGTGTCCAGCAGTTCCAGGAACCGGTCGGTGTCGCCGAAGCGGCGCATCGCCCGCAGCACACCGGGTGCCGAGTGCTGGAAGGACAGGTCGAAGTACGGCGCGACCTTCGGCGTCGAGGTCAGTACGTCGATGAGACCGGGCCGCATTTCGGCCGGCTGGAGATAGCTGACCCGGATCCGCTCGATGCCCTCGACATCGGCGAGCTCCGGCAGCAGCGTCTCCAGCAGCCGGATGTCGCCGAGGTCCTTGCCGTACGAGGTGTTGTTCTCGGAGACCAGCATGACCTCCTTGACGCCCTGCTCGGCCAGCCAGCGGGTCTCCTGCAGCACGTCCGAGGGGCGCCGCGAGATGAAGGAGCCGCGGAAGGACGGAATGGCGCAGAAGGAGCAGCGGCGGTCGCAGCCGGAGGCGAGCTTCACCGAGGCGACGGGGCTGGTGCCCAGCCGTCGGCGCAGGGGTGCCCGTGGCCCGGAGACCGGGGCGACACCGTCGGGGAGGTCCTCGGGGGCGGGGGCCGGTGCGGCCTCCTGCGCGTGGCCGGGCAGGGCCACGGCCGCGTCCTGCCGCTCGGCCGGACTGATCGGCAGCAGCTTGCGGCGGTCGCGCGGGGTGTGCGAGGCGTGGATGCCGCCGTTGAGGATGGTCTGGAGGCGGTCGGAGATGTCGGCGTAGTCGTCGAAGCCGAGGACGCCGTCCGCCTCGGGCAGGGCCTCGGCGAGGTCCTTGCCGTAGCGCTCGGCCATACAGCCGACGGCGACCACGGCCTGGGTCCTGCCGTGGTCCTTCAGATCATTGGCTTCGAGCAGGGCGTCGACGGAGTCCTTCTTGGCGGCCTCGACGAATCCGCAGGTGTTGACGACGGCGACATCCGCGTCGGAGGCGTCCTGGACGAGCTCCCAGCCGTCCGCTGCCAAGCGGCCTGCGAGCTCCTCCGAGTCCACCTCGTTACGGGCGCAGCCAAGAGTGACAAGGGCGACGGTACGGCGTTCGGGCATGGGCTCAAGACTACTTTGTCCCGGCACTCGCCCTGCCGCGCAGGGTTCCACCGTTGCACCGAGTAACAAATGCGGCGAGCGCCCGGCAGAATTGCCGGACGCTCGCCGTGTTGTCGGTGCCGCCCGAGGAAACGGTGCGTGTACGGGTCAGCCGACCGCCGGGTCGCCCTTCGTGTACGAGAGCCGCTCGACCTGGCCGGGCTGGAACTTGTCCTCCACCTTCTTGCCGTTCACGAAGAGCTCGATCGAGCCGGCGTTGCCGAGGACGAGGTCGACCCGCTCCTGGTCCTGGAAGGTCTTGGTCTGGCCCTGTAGCAGCAGACCGTCGAAGAGCAGCCGCCCGTTGTGGTCCTTGGCGGAGATCCAGCTCTTGCCCTGGTTGGCGTTGAGCCTCACCGTCACCTTGTCCCTGGGTGCCGCGGCGATGGCACTGTCGGAAGGCGCCGGCTTGGGGTCGACGGGCTTGTCGGTCTTCGGTGCGGGGCTCTTCTTGGCGGGCGCCGGACCCTCCGCGACCTGGGTTGCCTTGGAGCCGTCGTCGCTGCCCTTGAAGAACGTGAAGCCGACGAAACCGACGACGACGACGATCGCCGCGACCATGGCCGCCGTCCAGTTGGGCCGACGGGGTTCGGAACGGATTCTCTCGGCCTCGAACAGCGGCGCCGCGGGGGTGGGTGCGGGACGGCCGCCGTGTTCCGCGTCGTACTGCGAAACCAGCGGTTCCGGATCGAGCTTGACCGCACGCGCCAGCGTACGGATATGGCCGCGTGCGTACACGTCGCCGCCGCAGCGGGAGAAGTCGTCCTCTTCGATCGCGTGCACGATGGGGATGCGCACCCGGGTGGACGAACTGATCTCTTCGACCGTGAGACCTGCGGCGATGCGAGCCTGCTGGAGCACTCGACCGATCGAAGGCCGGTCGTCTTCGGGGGAGTTGCCGATGGACACGGGGGCGCCTTTCGAGCGTGAGCCACCTGCTGGGTGTTCAGTCTAGGGGGGGTACGAAAGGGTGGGGCAACCGGGAGGAAGGACATTGTCCTCCATCGGACTCGAACACCGTCCGATTCTCCGGACCGCCCCGGGAAGGACAATTCTGCCGCCCCTCCCTCCAAGTTGACGTACGACCCGACGAAACGGTTGCCCGCAACACCCTTACGAACCGGTTTCCCCGCGGATCAGTGCCAACACCCCGTCCAGCTCGTCGGGTTTCACCATGACATCGCGCGCTTTGGATCCCTCGCTGGGCCCCACGATGTTCCTCGACTCCATCAGGTCCATCAGCCGGCCGGCCTTGGCGAAGCCGACCCGCAGCTTGCGCTGGAGCATCGAGGTGGACCCGAACTGGGTGGAGACGACCAGTTCGGCGGCCTGGCAGAGCAGATCCAGGTCGTCGCCGATGTCCTCGTCGATCTCCTTCTTCTTGGAGGTGCCGACCACCACGTCCTCGCGGAAGACCGGCGCCATCTGGTCCTTGCAGTGCTGGACGACGGCCGCGACCTCGTCCTCGGTGACGAAGGCGCCCTGCATTCGGGTGGGCTTGTTCGCGCCCATCGGCAGGAACAGACCGTCACCCTTTCCGATGAGCTTCTCGGCGCCGGGCTGGTCGAGGATGACCCGGCTGTCGGCCAGCGACGAGGTCGCGAAGGCGAGCCGGGAGGGCACATTCGCCTTGATCAGACCGGTGACGACATCCACCGAGGGCCGCTGGGTCGCGAGCACCAGGTGGATACCGGCGGCGCGGGCCAGCTGGGTGATCCGGACGATGGCGTCCTCCACATCGCGCGGAGCGACCATCATCAGATCGGCGAGCTCGTCGACGATCACCAGCAGATACGGGTAGGGCGAGAGTTCTCGCTCGCTGCCCTCCGGCGGCTTGACCTTGCCATTGCGGACGGCCTGGTTGAAGTCGTCGATGTGCCGGTACCCGAACGCGGCGAGGTCGTCGTACCGCAGGTCCATCTCCCGTACGACCCACTGGAGCGCTTCGGCGGCCCGCTTCGGGTTGGTGATGATCGGCGTGATCAGGTGCGGGATGCCCTCGTACGCGGTCAGCTCGACGCGCTTCGGGTCGACCAGCACCATGCGCACGTCGTCCGGAGTCGCCCGCACCATGACCGAGGTGATCAGGCAGTTGATGCACGACGACTTGCCGGAACCGGTCGCACCGGCCACCAGCACGTGCGGCATCTTCGCCAGGTTGGCCATCACGTAGCCGCCCTCGACGTCCTTGCCGAGCGCCACCAGCATCGGGTGGTCGTCCTCGGCGGCGTCCGCGAGGCGCAGCACGTCGCCGAGGTTGACCATCTCGCGGTCGGTGTTGGGGATCTCGATGCCGACCGCGGACTTGCCCGGGATCGGCGAGATGATCCGGACGTCGGGGCTGGCGACGGCGTACGCGATGTTCTTGGCGAGCGCGGTGATCCGCTCGACCTTCACCGCGGGGCCGAGCTCCACCTCGTACCGCGTCACCGTCGGTCCGCGGGTGAAGCCGGTGACGGCGGCGTCGACCTTGAATTCGGTGAAGACGTTGGTCAGGGACGCGACGATCGCGTCATTGGCGGCGCTGCGGGTCTTGCCGGGACCGCCGCGTTCCAGCAGGTCGAGCGAGGGCAGCGAGTAGGTGATGTCGCCGGAGAGCTGGAGCTGTTCGGCGCGGGCCGGCAGCGGCTGGGACTGCGAGTCGGGTACGGGCTTCGTCAGATCGGGTACGCCGCCCGTGGGCACCGCGCCCTTCTCCGGCTTCCCTCCCCCGGAGCCGGCTTCGCCCTCCCTGGCGCCCGGCACCGGTGTGCCCTGGCGTTCGCGCTCGACGGAGACGCCCTGGGTGAGGTCGGCGACGATCGGCGAGGGCGGCATGCCGTTGAGCACCGCCCCGTCGAGGGCCGCGGCCGCGGCGGCCGCCACATCCACCGCGTCCATGGTGCGGTTCATCGCGGGCTGCACGGAGGGCCTGCGCGGCCGGCGGCGCTTGGAGAGCGCTTCGGCCTCGGCCTGCTCGGGGTCGTACTCGGCGGGCGCTTCGGAGCGGCGTGCCGGGGAGCGGCGGGAGCGGGCGGGAAGCTGCTCGCGCCACTGCTCGTCGTAGCGCTCGTCGTCGTTCTCCTCGTCCGCCTCGGGGTCGTACACGGGGTGGAGGAGGCCCAGCTTGGTGCCGAGCAGCCGGAGCCGTTGCGGGATGGCGTTCACCGGGGTGGCGGTGACGACCAGCAGCCCGAAGACGGTGAGCAGCAACAGCAGCGGTACGGCGAGGACCTCGCCCATCGTGTAGATCAGCGGTTTGGAGGCCGCCCAGCCGATGAGGCCGCCCGCGTTCTGCATCGCCGTGGTGCCGTCCTCCCGGCCGGGCGATCCGCAGGCGATGTGGACCTGTCCGAGCACGCCGATGACGAGGGCGGAGAGCCCGATGACGATGCGGCCGTTGGCCTCGGGCTTCTCCGGGTAGCGGATCAGCCGTACGGCAATGGTGCCGAGCAGTATCGGTACGAGCAGATCGAGCCGGCCGAAGGCCCCGGTGACGAGCATCTCCACGAGGTCGCCGACGGGTCCGCGCAGATTCGACCAGGTGCCCGCGGCGACGACCAGGGCGAGACCGAGCAGCAGCAGCGCGATGCCGTCCTTGCGGTGTGCGGGGTCGAGCCCCTTGGCGCCACGCCCTATGCCGCGGAACGTCGCTCCGACGGCGTGGGCCGCACCGAGCCAGACGGCGCGCGCCAGCCGGTACACACCGCTCGTGGGCGACGGGGCGGGTTTGGGCGGGGCCGCCTTCTTCGCCGCCGTCTTCTTGGCGGGCGCCTTCTTCGCGGGCGCGGTCTTCTTGGCTGCGGTCTTCTTCGCGGGCGCGGCTTTCTTGGCCGGCCCCGCGGTACGGCCGACGCGCTTCGCGGTGCCCGCCGTGCCCTGGGAACCCTTGCCGGACGTACGTGAGGCCATGGTGCCGAGGTTACCGGTGTCGACGGCTGTGAACACGTGCGCGTGCCGCTTCACCCGTACGTGTCGCTGTACAGGGGCAGCGAACTGACGCGGCCTCACTGCCGGACGCCCCGCTCACGGGCCGTCGAACGGCGGAGCGCAAGGGGCAGTTGGGCCGAGGCTCCGGACAACCGCCTGCCCGCGGCCGGAAGTCGCACCGCCGGACCACCACCAACCCGGCCTGGCCCTCCCCCGACGTCCAGTACCGACGGAGCGGCGGCGTTACGAGGGAAGGGCGGCGGTGCCGCTTCCGGTGCCGGGTTCCAGGGCGTCGAGCGCCCGGCGCAGTCCGGTCAGCTTGCGCTCCAGATGGGCGGCGGTGGCCACCGCCGCGGCGTCCGCCGACTCGTCGTCGAGCTGCTTGGAGAGCGCCTCGGCCTGCTCCTCGACGGCTGCGAGCCGCGCCGAGAGCTCGGCGAGCAGCCCGGCGGGCTCCTTCTCATGGTCCGCGCCGCCCGCGTCGCCCTCCAGCTGGAGCCGCAGCAGTGCCGCCTGCTCGCGCAGCTTGCAGTTCTTCATGTACAGCTCGACGAAGACCGAGACCTTGGCCCGCAGCACCCACGGGTCGAACGGCTTTGAGATGTAGTCCACCGCGCCCGCCGCGTAACCCCGGAAGGTGTGGTGCGGACCGTGGTTGATCGCGGTGAGGAAGATGATCGGGATGTCCCGGGTCCGTTCCCGCCGCTTGATGTGCGCGGCGGTTTCGAAACCGTCCATGCCTGGCATCTGGACGTCCAGCAGAATGACCGCGAAGTCGTCCGTGAGCAGCGCTTTGAGCGCTTCCTCCCCTGACGATGCCCGGACCAGTGTCTGATCGAGCGCGGAGAGGATTGCCTCCAGCGCCAGCAGATTCTCCGGCCGGTCATCGACCAGGAGGATCTTGGCCTTCTGCACCATGGCCCGTCCTCCTCGCCCCGGAATTGCACCGGGCGCCGCCCCAGGGGACGACTCCCTTACGCCGTCCGTCCTTGTGCCGGTCATGGTAGCCGCACCCCGCCCGTCGCCACACCCTGTCACCGCGATGTCACTGTGCACGCAGCAGAAACGCGGTGGGGGACGGGAAGGTTCCCCGTATACCGCGTTCTCACACCCCTGTGAGCACAGTCGATCAGCAACTCATCGAGATTCTCTCGACTAATGATCACTCTCCGCGCATCCACTGCTCCATTACGGAAAGGAGATGATCAGGATCGACGGGCTTGGTGACATAGTCGGAAGCGCCGGATTCGATCGCCTTCTCCCGGTCGCCCTTCATCGCCTTCGCGGTCAACGCGACGATCGGCAGCCCCGCGAACTGCGGCATCCGGCGGATCGCCGTCGTCGTGGCATAGCCGTCCATCTCCGGCATCATGATGTCCATCAGTACGACCGTCACATCGTCGTGCTGTTCCAGGACTTCGATGCCCACACGCCCGTTCTCGGCGTACAGCACCGAAAGACCGTGCTGCTCCAGCACGCTGGTGAGCGCGAAGACGTTGCGGATGTCGTCGTCGACGATGAGCACCTTCTCGCCACGGAACCGGAACGTCCTGCGGACCTCGGATTCCTCCTGGCCGGCGAGCGCCCACGGCTCCTGCGGAGCCACCGGTGCGGTGCTCCGGGGCGGCAGCGCGGGCCGCCGCTCCGCACTCCCCAGGCTCTTGCGGCGACGCCGCGCCAGACCGGCCGCACCGGCCGAATCCGGTGCCGTGGCTGCCGGGTCGGCACCCGAACCGGCCTCCGGTAGCAGCCCTTCCCCGACCGCGGCACCGTGCGTCTCGATGGGACCGGGGCCGATCTGCGGGTATCCCTGCGGCGGCAACTCGCTCGGGTGCAGCGGCAGATACAGCGTGAACGTCGAACCGCGGCCCGGCTCACTGGCCGCGTGGATCTCGCCGCCCAGCAGCCGGGCGATCTCCCGGCTGATGGACAGTCCGAGCCCGGTGCCGCCGTACTTGCGGCTGGTCGTACCGTCCGCCTGCTTGAACGCCTCGAAGATCACCAGCATCTTGCTGGAGGCGATCCCGATACCGGTGTCGGTGACCGAGAACGCGATCAGGTCGGCGTCCGCGTCACGCAGCGAACCGGCCTCCAGGAGCTGCTCACGGATGGCGTTCGGCACATCCTCGTTGGCGTGCCGGATCACCAGCTCGACCGCCCCGCTGTCGGTGAACTTCACCGCGTTGGAGAGGAGATTGCGCAGCACCTGCAGGAGCCGCTGCTCGTCCGTGTGCAGTGTCGCGGGCAGTTCCGGCGAGACCCTTACGGAGAAATCGAGTCCCTTCTCCGCGGTGAGCGGGCGGAATGTCGCCTCCACGTAGTCCACCAGCTGAACCAGCGCGATCCGGGTCGGACTGACGTCCATCTTTCCCGCCTCGACCTTCGTCAGGTCGAGAATGTCATTGATCAGCTGGAGCAGATCGGAACCGGCTCCGTGGATCGTCTCGGCGAACTCCACCTGCTTCGGCGAGAGATTGCCCTCGGCGTTGTCCGCGAGAAGTTTGGCCAGAATGAGCAGCGAGTTGAGCGGCGTACGCAACTCGTGCGACATGTTCGCCAGGAACTCGGACTTGTAGCGCATCGAGACCGCGAGCTGCTCGGCGCGCTCCTCCAGGACCTGCCGGGCCTCCTCGATCTCGGTGTTCTTGACCTCGATGTCGCGGTTCTGCTGGGCCAGCAGTTCGGCTTTCTCCTCCAGTTCCGCATTGGAGGCCTGGAGCGCTTTCTGCCGGTTCTCCAACTCCTGTGAACGGTCCCGCAATTGCTCGGCCAGCTCCTGCGACTGTTCGAGGAGCTTCTCGGTCTTCGTATTGACGCTGATGGTGTTGACGCTCGTCGCGATCATTTCGGCGAGCTGGTTGAGGAAGTCCCGCTGGATGTGGGTGAACGGCTGGAACGACGCCAGCTCGATCACGCCGAGAACCTTCCCCTCGAAAAGCACCGGCAGCACGATCACATGCGCGGGGGGCGCCTCGCCGAGCCCGGAGGAGATCTTCAGATAGCCCGGCGGAACGTTGTCCACCTGAATGGTCCGCTTCTCCTCCGCCGCCGTCCCGATGAGCGTCTCGCCCGGCCGGAAGGACGTCGGCATCGAACCCGCCGAGTATCCGTAGCTGCCCCGCATACGGAGTTCGTACGAGCTGTCCTTGTCGCTGTCCGGGCCCACAGCGCCGGGGTCCCCGGTCGGCATGGCCAGGAAGAACGCACCGTGCTGCGCGGAGACGACCGGGGTCAGCTCGCTCATGATCAGCGAGGCCACGTCGTTGAGATCGCGGCGCCCCTGCATCAGACCGGAGATCCGGGCGAGGTTGCCCTTGAGCCAGTCCTGTTCCTTGTTGGTCGCCGTGGTGTCGCGCAGGTTGGCGATCATCGTGTTGATGTTGTCCTGCAGCGCCTGGATCTCGCCGGCCGCGTCCACATCGATCTTCAAGTTGAGGTCGCCGCGGGTCACCGCCGTGGCGACGGCCGCGATGGCCCGTACCTGGCGGGTGAGGTTTCCGGCCATCTCGTTCACCGACTCGGTGAGATCGCGCCAGGTGCCGTCGACGTCCCGCACCCGGGCCTGACCGCCCAGCTGCCCCTCCGTGCCCACCTCACGAGCCACCCGGGTCACCTGCTCGGCGAACGAGGACAGCTGGTCGACCATCGTGTTGATGGTGTTCTTCAGCTGCTGGATCTCGCCGCGCGCGTCGATGTCGATCTTCTTGGTGAGATCGCCCTTGGCGATCGCGGTGGTGACCGCGGCGATCTGCCGCACCTGACCGGTCAGGTTGGACGCCATCGAGTTCACCGACTCGGTGAGGTCCTTCCACGTACCGGAGACCCCCGGCACCCGCGCCTGGCCGCCCAGCTCGCCCTCCGTGCCCACCTCACGGGCGACTCGCGTCACCTCGTCGGCGAACGAGGACAGCGTCGTCACCATCGTGTTGACGGTGTCCGCGAGCTCGGCGACCTCGCCGCGCGCCTCGACGGTGACCTTCTTCCGCAGATCGCCGTTGGCGACCGCCGACGAGACCCGGGAGATGTTCCGCACCTGACTGGTCAGGTTGTTGGCCATCAGGTTGACGTTGTCGCTGAGGTCCTTCCAGATTCCGGTCGCACCGGGCACGCGGGCCTGACCGCCGAGGATGCCCTCGGTACCCACCTCGCGGGCGACCCGCGTCACCTCGTCGGCGAAGTTGAGCAGCTGGTCCACCATCGTGTTGACGGTCGTGACCAGTTCGAGGATCTCGCCCTTGGCATCGACGGTGATCTTCTTGGAGAGATCGCCGTTGGCGACCGCGGTGGTGACCTCGGCAATGTTGCGGACCTGCATGGTCAGGTTGTTCGCCATGCCGTTGACGGACTGGGTGAGGTCCTTCCACGTACCGGACACACCCTGCACCTCGGCCTGGCCGCCGAGGATGCCCTCCGTACCCACCTCGCGGGCGACCCGGGTCACCTGCTCGGCGAAGTTCGAGAGCTGGTCGACCATCGTGTTGATGGTGTTCTTCAGCTCCAGGATCTCGCCGCGCGCGTCCACATCGATCTTCTGCGACAGGTCACCGCGCGCCACCGCCGTGGCGACCTGGGCGATGTTACGGACCTGAGCGGTGAGGTTGCCCGCCATGCCGTTCACCGAATCGGTCAGATCACGCCACACACCGGCCACGCCGGGCACCTGCGCCTGACCGCCGAGCCGCCCGTCGGTGCCGACCTCGCGCGCCACCCGGGTCACCTGATCCGCGAAGGCGGAGAGCTGGTCGACCATCGTGTTGATGGTGTTCTTCAGCTCCAGGATCTCGCCGCGCGCGTCCACATCGATCTTCTGCGACAGGTCACCGCGCGCCACCGCCGTGGTCACCTGGGCGATCTGGCGGACCTGCGAAGTCAGGTTCCCGGCCATGAAGTTGACGGAGTCGGTGAGCTCCTTCCAGGTGCCGGAGACGCCGTCCACCCGGGCCTGGCCGCCGAGGCGGCCCTCCGTACCCACGTCACGCGCCATCCGCGTCACCTGGTCGGCGAAGTTCGAGAGCTGCGCCACCATCGTGTTGACGGTGTTCTTCAGCTCCAGCATCTCGCCCGCGACATCCACGGTGACCTTCTGCGTCAGGTCTCCGTTGGCGACCGCGGTCGTCACCTGGGCGATGTCGCGCACCTGCCCCGTGAGGTTCCGGAACGCCGCGTTCACCGAGTCGGTGAGGTCCTTCCAGGTCCCCGCCGCACCCGGCACCTCGGCCTGACCACCGAGGCGGCCCTCAAGGCCGACCTCCCGGGCCACCCGGGTCACTTCCGAACCGAAGGCCTGGAGCTGGTCCACCATCGTGTTGACGGTGTTCTTCAGCTCCAGCATCTCGCCGGCCACATCCACGGTGACCTTCTGCGTCATGTCACCGTTGGCCACCGCCGTGGTCACCTGCGCGATGTCCCGCACCTGGGTCGTCAGGTTCCGGAAGACCGTGTTCACCGAGTCGGTGAGGTCCTTCCAGGTCCCCGCCGCACCCGGCACCTTCGCCTGCCCGCCGAGCAGACCCTCGCCACCGACCTCACTGGCCACCCGGGTCACTTCGTCCGCGAAGAGCCGCAGCGTATCGGTCATCTGGTTGATGGTCTCGGCCAGCTGTGCGACCTCGCCGCGGGCACTCACCGTGACCTTCTGCGACAGGTCGCCGTTGGCGACGGCCGTGGTCACCTCGGCGATCCCGCGCACCTGGGAGGTGAGGTTCCCGGCCATCGTGTTGACGGAGTCGGTGAGGTCCTTCCACACCCCTGCCACACCCGGCACGGTCGCCTGGCCGCCGAGCTCGCCCTCCGTACCCACCTCACGGGCGACCCGGGTCACCTCGGAGGAGAACGACGACAGCTGGTCGACCATCGTGTTGACGGTGTTCTTCAGCTGGAGCATCTCGCCGGCCACATGGACGGTGACCTTCCGCGAAAGATCACCCTTGGCGACCGCCGTCGTCACCAGGGCGATGTCGCGCACCTGCGCGGTCAGCCGGTACGCCATGGTGTTCACGGAGTCCGTGAGGTCCTTCCACGACCCGGACATTCCGCGCACCTGGGCCTGTCCGCCCAGCTTGCCCTCGGTACCCACCTCGACCGCGACCCGCGTCACCTGCTCGGTGAACGCCGACAGCTGGTCGACGAGGCTGTTGACCGTACGGGCGACCTTCAGGAACTCGCCGCGCAGCGGCCGTACCGTCTCGTCGGACGTGTGCGACCGCAGTTCCATCCGCTGTTCGAGATCACCGTCGGCCACCGCCGACAGCACCCGCCCGACCTCCGAGACCGGGCGTGCCAGATCGTCGACCAGCTCGTTGGAGGCGTCGATCGCGGCCGCCCAGGAACCTTCGCAGGCGCCCGTCTCCAGCCGCTCGGTGAGCTTCCCCTCGCGTCCGACCATCCGCCGCACCCGGGCCAGCTCACCGGTGAGATGCAGATTGCGGTCGGCGACCTCGTTGAAGACCGCTGCGATCTCCGCCATCACACCGTCGCCCGAGACGGTCAGACGCCTGCGGAAATTCCCGTCGCGCATCGCCACGAGGCCCGCCAGCAGTCTGTTGAGCGCCGCCGCGTCGACGTCGATGGTTCCATTGCGCTGTTTCTTCACGGACTGTCCGCCTTTTGTGCGCGTGCCTTTGCCCCGCGCCGCCACGCCAGACTCCACCGTGTCCCTCCCGCAGGGGTTGACCGTATCGCTCGGGCCGTATCTGGGAGCTTGCCCAGTTCTTCTTTGGCTCACCGCCACAGCCCACCGTCGACGGGTGACCACGGGGGCGTCAAATCGTTGAAACGTACCAGGCCCGAAGCGGCCGGGGTGCAACCTCCAATGGTTGTCCGGCATCCCTCTGTTGAGAAGGCCACACTTGTCCGGTCACAGATCCGTTCCTGGTCGCTCCTGCCCGAAGTCGCCCCTCGTGTATCCGGCACCGAGACCTAGCGTCTAGCCTGGCAGGCGAATCGAAGCGGCGAGAAACGGGCACAGGACTCGGGGAAGCGACGAGACACCAAATGGGGAGTGCTGTGATCACCGCGCGCGCGGCCGCCACCTTCGACCCGGTCGGGCGCTCCGTCGCGACCGCCCGCGCCTTCGTCCGCGACACCCTTCAGGGGTGGGGCTACACGGACGTCGTCGACGACGCGGTCGTCCTCACCAGCGAGCTGGTGACCAACGCGGTGGTCCACGCGGGCACCGCCGCGGACGTACTGTGCCTGCGCACGGAGGACGGCGTCCGGATCGAGGTCTCCGACCACTATCCGGAACGCGAGATCCCGCTCCAGAGCACCGGTCCGGACTTCGGCAGCCCGGACCGCGAGAACGGCCGCGGACTGCTGCTCTGCTCAGCACTCGCCACCCGGTGGGGCGTCGAGTATTCGCCCACCCGCAAACACGTCTGGTTCCGGCTCGATCTCCCCGAACGCCCGGTGGGCATCCGCTCGGCGGGCCCGCTGCTCCCCGTGGGGCTGCTGCCCGTCGCCGACGAGCGCGTCCGGGTGGCGGTCGTCCAGATCGACAGCACCGGCTCCATCGCGGCCTGGAACGAGGACGCCGCGTTCCTCTTCGGCCACACCGCGGACCAGGTCACCGGGAAGCAGCTCACCGATTTCACCGCCTGGCCCCAGACTCCGGGGACCAACACGGGCATCGTCGACGCGCTCCAGCTCTCGCGCTGGGAGGGCAGTTACGGAATCCGGGGCGCCGACGGCCGGATCATCCCCGTCTACGCCTCGCACCTGCGGGTCCGCGACACCCACGGCGAGCCCTCCACCGTCTGCCTGCTCGTCCGCGACTACGAGCGCGCCGTGCTCCAGTCGCCGGCCCGCACACCGGTGTCCGACACGAGCGCCGAGACGGATCCGTTCGAGATCTTCATCGGCTCTCCCGCCCCCGACGACCTCGACGGCCTGCTCCAGCGCACGGTCGAGCGGGCCCGCGACATGCTCGACGCCGATGCGGCCTTTCTGCTGCTGGCGACGGACGACGAAACGGAACTGGAGGTACGGGCCACCACCGGTCTGCCCTCCGCCCGCCAGCGTTTCGCCCGCGTCCCGGTGGAGGCCGGAACCGGACGGTACGGATCCGCCCGGATGCCCGCCGTCCACGAAGACCTCGACAACGTCCCGGGCGCCGTCCCGCTGCTCGGCGGCACCGGGATGCGTTCCGTCGTCACCGTCCCGCTGAAGGTCGAAGGGCGGCTCACGGGCTCCCTGGGTGTCGCCGCCGAAGCGGCCGGCCGCTACTCGAACGAGGAGGCGCTGCGCCTTCAGTTCGCCGCGGACCGGATCGCGCTGGCCGTCGAGTCGGCCCGCCTGGGCGAGCTGGAACGCCTTCGCCGCGGTTCCCTCTCCTTCCTCGTCGAGGCCTCCGACCTGCTCGCCGGCACCCTCGACCGGGACCAGACCCTGGCGCTGATGGCCCAGATGACGGTCCCCACCCTGGCCACCTGGTGCGCCGTGTACACGATCGCCGACCAGTCGTCCGAGCCGTATCTCTCCTATGTCCTGCACGAGGACGAGGAGCGCATCGACGGCCTCAAGGCTCTGCTCTCCAAGATCGCGCCGCCGGACCCGGTACCGACACCCGGCGCCCGGGTCTGGGCCGCCCCGTCCGAGGCCGCCCACCAGGCGGCGCTGCGCAGTTCGATGCGCACGCTCGGCCTCGGTGAGACCGGCAGGCTCGGCGAACCGGGCAGGCTCGGCCCCGGCATCCGTACGACGCTCGCCACCGCAGCCGCCGTGGGCGGGGAGACGGTGGTCCTGCCGCTCGTGGCCCGCAACCGCGTCATCGGCATGCTCACGCTCGGAAAGCCCTCCGACGACCACTTCCGCCAGGAGATCCTGGAGCTGGCCGAGGACCTCTCCCGCCGCGCCGCGCTCGCCCTCGACAACGCCCGCCTCTACTCGGAGCGCATGGCGATCAGCCAGTCCCTGCAGCGCAGCCTGCTGCCGCCGGGGCTTCCCGAGGTCCCCAACGTCGAGATCGAAGTCATCTACCGTGCGGCCGGCGAGGGCAACGAGGTCGGCGGCGACTTCTACGACGTCTTCCCCATCCGCGACGGCGCCTACGGCTTCGCCATCGGCGACGTATGCGGTACGGGCCCGGAGGCCGCGGCCGTCACGGGCCTGGCCCGCCACGCCCTGCGCCTCCTCGCCCGCGAGGGCTTCGGCGGCCCCGCCGTCCTGGAGCGCCTCAACGCCGCCATCCTGGACGAGGGCGCACGCAGCCGCTTCCTGACCCTCCTGTACGGCGAGCTGTGGCCCCAGGAGGACGGCAGCGCCCTTCTGAAGGTGGTCTGCGCGGGGCACCCGCTGCCGCTGCGCCTGCGTCAGGACGGTTCGGTCGAAGCAGCGGCCGAACCGCAGACCCTGCTGGGTGTCATCGAGGACCTCGAACTGTACGAGCAGAGCGTCACCCTCGCCCCGGGCGATGTTCTGCTGTGCGTCACCGACGGCGTCACCGAACGCCGGGAGGGCACCCGCATGCTCGGCGACGACGGTCTGGCGGATGTCCTGGCGACCTGCACGGGCCTCACCGCGGGCGCGGTGGCAGCCCGCATCCTGCGGGCGGTGGAACGCTTTGCCGCGGAACCCGCCTCGGACGACATGGCCATCCTCGCCATGCGCGTGCCCGAACCACCCACTGCCCAGTACTGACGCCTGCGGCCACGGGAAGGTCCGAGCCGAGACCCGTCAGCGGCCCAGGAGTGCGTTGAGCCGGGCGGCCTGGCGCGTCAGGTGGTCGCGCTCGGCGAGGTTGGATGCCTTTCGGGCCGCCTCGGCGTACAGCCGTGCCGCCGTCGCCGGGTCGCCGTCGCGTTCGTGCAGGTACGCCGCCACGGCGGTGTGACGGGGCAGTGAGTCGTCCAGTGCCGCGAGCGCCGCCAGTCCGGCCCGCGGTCCGTCGGCCTCACCGACGGCCACCGCGCGGTTGAGCCGGACGACCGGACTGTCGGTCAGGCGCGCGAGCTCGTCGTACCATTCGACGATCTGCACCCAGTCGGTCTCCTCCGCGGTGGGCGCGTCGGCGTGCAGTGCCGCGATGGCGGCCTGGGCCTGGAACTCGCCCAGCCGGTCGCGGGCGAGGGCCGCCTGCAGGATCTCGACGCCCTCGGCGATCGCCCTGGTGTCCCACCGGCTGCGGTCCTGTTCGGCGAGCGGTACCAGGCTGCCGTCGGGCGCGGTCCGGGCGGCGCGCCGGGCGTGGTGGAGCAGCATGAGGGCGAGCAGCCCCGCCACTTCGGGATGGTCGATCGCGGCTGCGAGCTGCCGGGTGAGCCGGATGGCCTCGGCGGCGAGGTCGATGTCGCCGGAGTAGCCCTCGTTGAAGACCAGGTAGAGGACGCGCAGCACGGTGGCGACGTCGCCGGGCCGGTCGAACCGTACGCCGGAGACGGTGCGCTTGGCCCGGCTGATGCGCTGCGCCATGGTCGCCTCGGGCACCAGGTACGCCTGGGCGATCTGGCGGGTGGTCAGCCCGCCGACTGCGCGCAGCGTGAGTGCGACCGCGGACGACGGCGTCAGCGACGGGTGGGCGCACAGGAAGTAGAGCTGGAGCGTGTCGTCCACCGCGGGCGAGGGGCCGGGCGCCGGTTCTTCGTCGACGAGGTCCTCGCGCCGCCGACGGGCGGCGTCCGACCGGGTCGCGTCGAGGAACCGGCGCCACGCCACGGTGATCAGCCACCCTTTCGGGTCCCGCGGCGAGTCTTCCGGCCAGACGCGGACCGCCTCGACCAGTGCGTCCTGCACGGCGTCCTCGGCCGCCGCGAAGTCGGCTCCGCGGCGGACGAGGATCCCGAGCACGCTCGGCGTGAGACTCCGGAGCAGGACCTCGTTCAGCGATGAGGTCACTTGAGGGTCACTCCGTGATGGTGGGCGGCGCGGCCAGGAACGGGCGCAGTTCGAGCCACTCGTGGATCGGCTTCCCGCCGGCCCCGGGGGCGGCCGACAACTCCCCGGCCAGCTCGACGGCGCGCTCGTAGCTGTCGACGTCGATCACCATCCAGCCGGCGATGAGGTCCTTGGTCTCGGCGAACGGGCCGTCGGTGACCGGCGGGCGACCTTCACCGTCGTACCGGACGAACGTCCCCTCGGGGGCCAGCGCCTGACCGTCGACGAACTCGCCGGTCTCCTCGAGCCGGGACGCGAAGTCCTGCATGTACTGCACATGGGCCGAGATCTCCTCGGGTGTCCACCGGTCCATGGGCACGTCGTTGACCGGAGTCGGAGCGCCGCGGTAGTGCTTGAGCAGCAGGTACTTGGCCATCGTGCTTCTCCTCGGTGCTGATGCGACCCGTCTTGGTCGCGTTCACTGCAGGGACGGAGCCAGTCACCGGTTCTCGACATCGCCGTCCAAACTATTTTGGGCGCTCGTGGACGATTCTGGGTGAGGCGGCTCGCGGTGCCCGGGTCCGTGGCGTGGCACAGAGGCAAGTCGGCATGGGACGTCCGCACCAACAAGAAAGGCCCTCGCCGACTGGCGAGGGCCTTTCTATTCTTCTGAGCCCCAATGCGGAATCGAACCGCAGACCTTCTCCTTACCATGGAGACGCTCTACCGACTGAGCTATTGGGGCCTGCTGCGCTGTGGCAACGAGGTAAAGCATACCCTGAACTCAGGGATGCTCAAAACCACTGACGACACACGACTCTGACGGACTCTCACAGTCCCCGTACCGCCCCTTCCACCACGATGAGGTACCTACCCGGACAGGGGCCGGCCCCGACCGCGCCCCCCATCGAGCCGACGGTGAACGCAGAAAAGCCCCGTGTCCCTGCGGACACGGGGCTTCCCCGTAAAAGGAGTTCGGCGGCGTCCTACTCTCCCACAGGGTCCCCCCTGCA
>NZ_JBEXPH010000095.1:0-32459 GCF_040611955.1 Streptomyces sp. NPDC006510
TGTGGGGGCCGGGCCCGGCTGGTGGGTGAGGGCGCTCAGCGCTTGGCCGACCGAGTCGTGCAGTACCGGGGCGAGCCGGTTGCGCACCGCCAGATCGGCCGCCCGGCGTTCGGCCGCGGCCAGCCGGTCCTCCGGCGTCGGGCCCAGCAGCACCGGCGCCCGGCCGGCCAGCAGCGCCCCGGCCAGTGCCGCGCAGCCGGCCGTCGCCGCCAGGATCGCGAGCCCGACGAAGGGGAGCAGGGCGAGAATCCACGGCCGGTCCATCGCCTCGGGCAGACCGAAGGTCCGGGAGTCGCGGATCGACCGGGAGAACGGCAGCGCCATGACGGTCACGGCGAGCGGGGGCACGGTCAGCGTCGTGCCGCTGACGATGCCGCCCAGCGCGAGATGCAGGGTGTACCAGCCGGCGGTGCGCACCCGCGCCTGCCGGGTCCTGGCGGGGCCGTCGGCGAGCGGCCGGTCGCCGGGGATGCCGCACAGCGCACGGGCCGCGGCCACCGAGAGCGGCCGGGCCGGTGCGAAGAGCGCGGTGACCGCGGCCATGGGCAGGGCACAGCCGAACGCGGTGAGCTGGTGGGGGAGGGAGGTGAAGGGGTCGTCGGACGGGCGGAACCAGCCGACGAACACCAGCGCCACCAGGAAGTACGGCATCAGCAGCGCGCCGCCGATGATCAGGTGCAGCCAGCGTCGCCGGGCCCGCCGCCCGAACAGCAGCGTCACGCGCCGGCGCCGGAGGGCCGTGCCGCCGGTGCCGTCCCGGTGGAGCCGGCCGGCCGGGCGGCCGCGCGTTCCGAGAAGAAGTACCCGCCGAGGGTGACCACCAGCGCTCCTAGCAGCATCTGGACACCGTAGATCAACATCATGGCCGGGGTGGGCTGTTCGGAGATGTCCTCGGCCCCGGTCAGTGCGGCGAGGCTCAGCCAGCCTCCCCAGCAGGCCGAGGCCCCGGAGCCGGCCCAGGCCAGGGCGAGCGGCACGGCGAGGGGGAGCGCGGAGCGGCGGCGGAAGGCGAGCAGCAGTACACCGGCGGCTGCGGCGACGGCGAAGAGCGCGTTGAGCGATTCCATGACGTAGAAGGCGCTGTTCCGGTCCGCGGCCCTGCCCTCGTTGAGCCCCGCGGCCGAGCCGGTGGCCCACATCAGATGCAGGACGGCCGGTGCGATCGCGAGCAGCGAGGCGAGGACCGCGGTGGTCCGCAGGGCGGGCCCGGTCGGGCTCGGCCGGAGGTCCCCCAGCGTGCCCTGCCACAGCCGGCCCCAGCTGTCCCGGGCGTACAGCGCGAAGAGGGTGCCGAGGGCGAGGCCCTGGAGGATGAAGCCGCCGTAGACGACGCCGAACACCCACTCGTGCAGGAAGGGGGGCTCGCCGCTCCCGGTACCGGTGCCGTCCCCGCGGACCAGGCCGGCCACCAGCTGCAAGGGGTACCCGGTCATGATCGGCAGCAGCAGCCCGGACGCCACCCACATGGGCAGGACGAGCAGCCAGGCGGGCACCCGCCGTCCCCATGATTGGGTGAGCAGCAGGGCGAGGAGCACGACGGCGCTGTCCAGCAGGATCGTGATGCCGTTGGCGACGATCATCGTGGTGCGGTGGTCGAGCAGCGGGCTGCCGTCCGGGATGCCGATGCGACTGCCCGCGACCCAGGCGGTCTTGAGCGCGATGTACGGCAGGGTGGAGACGATCGTGAGGGTGCGGAGCGCGGTGCGGGCGCCCGGCCGCCGTGCGGGGGCGGACGGAGCGAGCGGTGTCTGTGTCATGACACCCACGCTTCCGTGCGGTCCGCGTCGGCACGTCGTGCCCCGCGACGATCCGTCTCCGCCGCACGGCGGAGAACGGGCCGCCGTCCGGTCATCCCGGCAGGGTGAACAGCAGCTCGTCGGTCTCCTCGCCGCGGGAGTGCGCGTACCCGTGGTCCTTGCCGGTGACGGCGAATCCGCACTTCTCCAGCACCCGGCGCGAGCCGGTGTTGTCGGCCGCCGCCCGTGCGTGCAGCGGGCGTTCGGGTACGGCGTCGAGCAGCGCCGACAGTGCGGCCGTCGCGAGCCCGCGGCCCCACTGCACCCGGTCGATCCAGTAGGTGACCTGGCGGTCGCCCGGGGGTCCGTAGACCCCGGCGTTGCCGACCACCGTGCCGTCCGCGAGCACGGTGCGCATCACGACGGAGCCGTCGGCCAGGATGCGCCGCCAGTGGGCGTCGAACGCATGCCGGTCGGTGGGGTCCTCGCTGGTGAAGGCGGCGGTCCTGACCGCTTCCGGGTCGGACATGAACGCGAAGAACAGCGGCAGGTCGTCCTCCTGGACCTCGCGCAGGGCGATTCGCACGGTCAGAGCCTCCGGGTGGCGAGCGTCAGCCGGTCCCGGGCGTCGAACAGCGCGTCCTTCACCATCTGCTCGTGCGCGGGCGTGAGCCGGGCGACCGGCACCGAACAGCTGATGGCGTCGCGGGCGGGGGTGCGGTACGGGACGGCGACGCCGAAGCAGCGCAGTCCGAGGGTGTTCTCCTCGCGGTCCACCGCGTAGCCCTGTTCGCGGACGAGGTGCAGTTCCTCGATGAGCTTCTCGCGGTCGGTGATGGTGTGTTCGGTCAGCGCGGGCAGCGTCTCGGGGAGCAGCTTGCGGACCTGCTCGTCGCTGTGGGTGGCCAGCAGCGCCTTGCCGAGCGAGGTGGAGTGGGCGGGCAGCCGGCGGCCGACGCGGGTGAAGGGGCGCAGATAGTGCTGGGACTGCCGGGTGGCGAGGTACACCACGTTCGTCCCGTCGAGACGGGCCAGGTGGATGGTCTCCGTGGTGTCGTCGGAGAGCCGGTCCAGAGTCGGCCGGGCGGCCGCGACGACCTCGTCGCCGTCGATGTACGAGGTGCCGACCAGCAGGGCCCGTACGCCGATCCCGTACCGTGTGCCCGTCGCGTCGGTCTCCACCCAGCCCAGCTCCACCAGCGTGCGCAGCAGCATGTACAGGCTGGACTTGGGGTAGCCGACGGCCTCCTGCACCGCGGCGAGCGAATGCATGCCGGGCCGCCCCGCGAAGTATTCGAGCAGTTCCACCGTCCGTACGGCGGACTTGACCTGTGCCCCACCAGATTCGGCTACCGACATCGCCCTACGCCCTTTCCGGCCCACTTGCGAAACCCTGACACTTGTTGAATCCGGCGACTCCTTGCCAACATCGAACGCCCGGAAATAGAGTCGCTTCATATTCACGTTCAGGAACTCTGTTCAGAATACCGAACAACCTCTGATGTGCGGCAGTGGAGCGGAAGGAATCACGGTGGCAGCAGCACCAGTCTGGAGCGTCGACCCCCGCACCGGGAACCCGCGCGAGCAGGTTGCGGTGGAGGCTACAGCGGAGGAGATCGACCGTGCGGTCCGGGCCGCCCACGCGGTACGTGGATCGCTCGCCGACCGCACCGTGCGCGCCGCCTTCCTGCGTATCGCGGCCGATCTGCTCACCGAGGCCGGGGAACACGTCATCGAGGCCGCCGACGCCGAGACCGCACTCGGACCGGCCCGGCTGACCGGTGAACTGGCGCGCACCGCCGCCCAGTTGCGGGCCTTCGCGGAGGTCGTCGACGAGGGCGCCTTCCTCGACGTCCACATCGACCACGCGGACGCCACCCGGACCCCGCCCTGGCCCGACCTGCGCCGCTACAAGATCCCGCTCGGCGTCGTCGCCGTCTACGCGGCCAGCAACTTCCCGCTCGCCTTCTCCGTCCCCGGCGGCGACACCGCGAGCGCGCTGGCGGCCGGCTGTCCCGTCGTCGTCAAGGCGCACCCCGACCACCCGGCCACCTCCGAACTGTGCGCCTCCGTACTGCGCAGGGCGGCGGCCGAGGCCGGTCTGCCCGAGGACGTACTGATCCTGGTGCACGGCTTCGACGCCGGCGTCGAGCTGATCAGGCACCCGCTCGTCGCCGCCGCCGGGTTCACCGGCTCGGTCCGCGGCGGCCGCGCCCTGTTCGACGCCGCGGCGGCCCGCCCCCGCCCCATCCCCTTCCACGGCGAGCTGGGCTCCCTCAACCCCGTCGTCGTCACCGAGGCGGCCGCCGCCGAGCGCGCGGAGGAGATCGGCGCCGGGCTCGCGGGCTCGATGACCATGGGTGCCGGCCAGTTCTGCACCAAGCCCGGCTTCGTCCTGGCCCCGGCGGGCGAGACCGGCGACCGGCTGCTGAAGTCCCTCACCGACGCGGTCAGCGACACCGAGGCCGCGGTCCTGCTCGACCACCGGATGCGCGACGCCTTCCTCGCGGGCGTACGGACCCGGGCCGAACTCCCCGACGTGGCGGCCCCGGTCACCCCCGGCGCGGGCGGCGACCACACCGTCTCGGCCGGCTTCCTCACCGTACCGGCGCACCTCCTCGCCGCCGAGGGCCCGCACGACGAACTCCTGGAGGAGTGCTTCGGGCCCGTCACCGTCGTCGCCCGCTACACCTCCGACGACGAGATCACCGCCGTACTCTCCCGGCTCCCCGGCAACCTCACCGCCACCCTCCAGACCGCCGCGGACGGCACCGACGCCGACGCCCCCGGACTCCTCGCGGTCCTCACCCCGCTGGCCGGCCGGGTCCTCGTCAACGGCTGGCCGACCGGCGTCGCGGTGGCCCCCGCTCAGCACCACGGCGGCCCCTACCCGGCCACCACCTCCACCTCCACCTCGGTGGGCGCCACCGCGATCGAACGCTGGCTGCGCCCGGTCACCTACCAGACGACCCCCGAGGGCCTGCTCCCGCCGGAGCTCCGCGAGGACAACCCCCTGGGCCTTCCCCGCCGAGTGGACGGGCGCCGCGCATGACCGCACAGCTCCCCGAACTCCCCTTCGCGCTCAGCCCGTTCGGCCCGGAGGCAGACTGGACGTACCAGGACGGCGTACTTACCGGCAGGGCGGGCGCCCGCCAGGACCGGTTCGTACCGCCGGGCGGCGCGTCCCTGGACTCCGCGAGCGACGCCCCCCGGCTGCTCGGTCCCGCACCCCGGGGCGACTTCCAGCTGCTCGCCCGGGTGAAGGTCGGCTTCGCGGCCGCCTTCGACGCCGGGGTGCTCTATCTCCACGTCGGGGAACGGGAGTGGGCCAAGATCTGCCTGGAACTCTCCCCGGACCGCCCCACCGTCTGCACGGTCGTCACCCGCGGCCACTCCGACGACGTCAACTCCTTCGTCGTGGACGGCGACAGCTGCTGGCTGCGCCTCAGCCGCACGGGCAACGCGTTCGCCTTCCACGCCTCGGCCGACGGCGAGAAGTGGACCTTCGTCCGCGTCTTCGCCCTCGGCGAGCCGGAGCGCGCGGCCGAGGCGTCGATCGGCTTCCTGGTCCAGTCACCGACGGGCGAGGGCTGCGAGGCGTCCTTCGACCGGATCGCGTTCCGCGCGACGGGCCTGGACGACCTGCGGGACGGGAGCTGATCCGGCCACACGCGTCCGCACACAGGTCGCTCCATCGAACGAATGAGCGCCGATACTCGGCGGAACCGAGTACCGGCCCCCAACCCTCCGGCGACCGCCGGAGGGTTGGATGGGCCGCATGAACACCACTCCCGCCACCGCGGAGCAGCGCCGGGCCGACTTCGAACGCATGGACCGCAACCTCCGGTCGGCCTCCTGGATCGCCCTCGGAACGCTCGTGCCCGTATTCGTCGGCGCCGGCCTCCTCGCGCTGAGCTCGCCCAGGGCGTCCCGCTGCCTGACCTACGGGGAGGAGTGCGCCGACCTCCCCACCGGCTCGGTCCCCGGAAGTTTCGCCGTGGCGCTGGTGCTGGGCATCGCGGCCGTCGCCTGGCCGCGGAAGTGGCTGCCCTTCACCTCCACGCGCGGCTGGCTGCTCGGCCTGCACGGTGCGGCACAGCTCATGATGGCCTCACTGATCCTCAGCTACGCCTGACGCCCGTTTGCCCCAAAGACCCCGGAGGTTCTGGTCATGCCGCCCGCGCACCGCGTCGTCGTCAGCGCGACACCGCCCGTTTCCGTGTTCCGCGTCGCCGTCCCCGAGCGGCTCCTCGGCAGACCGGCCGCACCGGCCGGGGCGGCGGCGCTGTGACCGCCCGGAGCGGGGAGACATTCGGGACCGGCCGCGCGGTCTCCGACATCGAGACGCTGCTCGCCGGGCCGGTACCGGCCGCGGGGCCGACGGTCGCCGAGGGGGAACCGGACACCGGGGAGTGGAGCGCGACGGCGGGAGAGGGCTTCCGGATCGTGCCGCTCTGGGAGAGCGACGACCTCGTGGGCGTGTACGAACGCGAGTGGGAGGAGGCCGAGGAGGCCGCCTCGGGTCATCGCGCCGAGCTCGTCGGCGAGTTGGACCGCCGGTGGGGCGCCCATCGGACGGCGGGCATGCGGGTGCCGATCTTCCGCGACCTCGCGGGCGAGCCCCTGCCGCCGCTGTACCGGGCGCTGTGCGACACGGACTGCCGCGGCGACCTGGCGGTGTGGGGGCCGGTGGACGGCCGGTGGGTCGCGGTCTCCCTCAACCAGTGCGACGGCGACGCACCGATGATCCTGGTGGCCGTGGTCGCCGACCGGCCGATCGTCGAGCTCGACGACGGGGCGTGAGAGGGAATGAGGGAGTCCGCTCCTGTGTTGTGCACGGGAGCGGAAGGTGGCTCCGCCACCACTCGAGCTGTACGTACGAGGACACGGAGAGAAGAAGACACATGCGCGTCGAGATCTGGAGCGACATCGCCTGCCCCTGGTGCTACATCGGGAAGGCCCGCTTCGAGAAGGGCCTGGCCGGGTTCGCCCACCGCGACCAGGTCGAGGTCGTGCACCGGTCCTTCGAGCTCGACCCCGGGCGCGCGAAGGGGGACACCGCGCAGGTGATCGACATGCTGGCGCAGAAGTACGGGCGCACCCGTGAAGAGGCGCAGGCGATGGAGGCGAACGTCGCGGCCAACGCGCAGGCCGAAGGGCTCGGCTACCTCACCGAGGGCCGTGACCACGGCAACACCTTCGACATCCACCGGCTGCTCCACCTGGCCAAGGCGCGCGGGCGCCAGGACGAGCTGCTGAGCCTCGCCTACCGGGCGAACTTCGCCGAGGAGCGGTCCGTCTACGACGGCGACGTGCTGGTCGAGCTGGCCGTCGAGGCCGGGCTCGACGCCGACGAGGCGCGCGCCGTGCTCGCCGACCCGGAGGCCTACGCGGCCGAGGTGCGGGCAGATGAGCGGGAGGCGTCCGAGCTGGGCGCCAACGCGGTGCCGTTCTTCGTGCTCGACCGGCGCTACGGCATCTCCGGCGGCCAGCCGGCGGAGGTCTTCGCCCAGGCGCTGGAGCAGGCGTGGAAGGACCGTCCGCTCACCGCGATCGGCGGGGACGCCGCGGCGTGCGACGCCAACGGCGCCTGCGAGGTTCCGCAGGCCTGAGGCACCACGTCCGGGACCGCGCCCGAATGCCGATTCCGGCGGCAGGCACAAGCGGTGCTTGGCTGTTCCCCTCAACTTTTCGTGATTGACCAGAGGTTGAGGGGCCCCCAGGCTGGGCGCATGGAGACTACTTTGCTCAGCCGTGCGGCGGACGGCGAGTTCGCGCCGAGGACGACCTATCTCAACACTTCCACCTGCGGGCTGCTGCCCCGGCGGACCGTGGCGGCCGTGACGGCGCTCGCCGAGGCGATCGCCTCGGGCGGCACGGACGGTTCCGGCGACTTTGAAGTGGTGGAAGCGGCCCGGACCGGCTTCGCCCGCCTCGCCGGGGTGGACGCCGACCGGGTCGCCGTCGGCAGCTCGGTCTCCGTGCATGTCGGACTGATCGCCGCCTCGCTGCCGCCGGGGGCCGAAATCGTGGCACCCGAGGGAGAGTTCAGCTCCGTCGTCAGTCCCTTCGCGGTCCGCGGCGACCTCAGGATGCGTTACGTCCCGCTGGACCGGCTGGCCGACGCGGTGGGGCCGGACACCGCGCTCGTCGCCTTCTCCTCCGTGCAGTCGGCCAACGGCCGGATCGCCGACCTGAAGGCGGTGCGCGCGGCGGCCGCCGCCCACGGTGCCCGCACGCTGCTCGACGCCACCCAGTCGGCCGGCTGGCTGCCGCTGGACGCCGGGGAGTACGACTACACCGTCACCGGCGGCTTCAAGTTCCTGCTCTGCCCGCGGGGCGCGTCGTTCCTCACCGTCACCGAGGAGGCGCAGCAGAGCCTGCCGCCGGTCTTCGTCGGCATGTCCGCCGCCGTCGACCCCTGGAGCAGTACGTACGGACCGGTCGAGCGGCTCTCCCGGACCGCGCGCCGCTACGACGAACCGCCCGCCTTCCTCTCGTACCACGGCGCCGAGCGGTCCCTCGCGCTGCTGGGCGAGGTCGGTGTGGACGCCATCCATGCCCATGCCACCGGGCTCGCGGCCCGCCTGCGGGCGGGGCTGGCCGGGCTGGGGCACGAGACGGTGCCGGGGGAGTCGGCGATCGTGGCCGTGCCCGGACTGGGCAGGCGGGAGCCGGAGCTCGCGCGGGCCGGTGTGGTGGTCTCGAACCGGGCGGGGAGTCTGCGCGCGGCCTTCCACCTGTACAACACGGAGGCCGATGTGGACCGGGTCCTGGACGTGCTCGCCGGCTGAGCCCGCCTGCCGGGGAATCAGCGGCGCTCGGGGCGGTCCCCGGACCTCCGGCCGGTCGCGACGCGGCTACGACGAATCGCGGTGCACCGGGGCCGGCCCTCCCCACCGATCCGGGCCGGCCGTATCCGTACCGCCCTGGCGCCGATCCGGTCCCACGGTTGCCGGATCGGCGTCGGGCCGCCGCGCGGTCCCGCTTCCGAGCGGGCCCCGACCGCACGCACCTTCGACCGCGCGGTGTTACAAAGGGCAATGGGATCAATCGTTTCGGCCGATTCCGGAGCGCACACATGCGGTCACTCACGGGCAAGCATCCCCGGAGCCTCGCAGGCCAGGTCTTCGCCCTGCAGGTGGCTGTGGTCGTGCTCCTCGTGGTCGCTTCGGTGCTGGCGCTCGTGGTGCAGTCCCGGCGCGACAGCAATACGGAGGCGAGAAACCGCTCCATCGCCGTCGCGCAGACATTCGCTCACTCACCGGGCCTCCTGGCCGCGCTGAAGGCCCCTGATCCTTCCAGCGTGCTCCAGCCGCTCACCGAGGCGGGGCGGAAGGCGGCCGGCGTCGACTTCATCGTGGTGATGGACACGAAAGGGATCCGCTACACGCATCCTCGGCCGGAGCTGATCGGGAAGAGGGTCGTCGCCACCCTCGCGCCGGCGCTGGCCGGCCACGTGTACACCGAGAGAGTCAACGGCCCGCTCGGCCGCGAGGCGCAGGCGATCGTCCCCGTCCACGATCACGCGCAGGTCGTGGCCCTGGTGGCTGCCGGCATGAAGGTCGCGAACGTGACCGGCGCGGTGGCACGGCAGATTCCGATCATCCTCGGTGCAGGAGCGGTTGCGCTCGGAGCGGCCACGAGCGGGACGGCGCTGGTGGCCAGGCGGCTGCGGCGGCAGACCCACCGTCTGGGCCCTGCCGAGATGACTCGGATGTACGAGCACCACGACGCGGTGCTGCACGCCGTGCGTGAAGGCGTGCTCATCGTCGGCGAAGACGGTCGACTGCTGCTGGCCAACGACGAGGCCAGGCGGCTGCTGGAGCTGCCGCTCGACGCCGAGGGACGACGCATCCCGGATCTGTCCGGCCTTGATCCCGGCATGGCGGAGCTGCTGACCTCGGGGCGCGCGGCCACGGACGAAGTGCACCTCGCGGGGGGCCGACTGCTCGCGGTGAACCAGCGGCCCACGGACCGTCACGGTGGCCCCCAGGGGACAGTCGCGACCTTGCGTGACTCCACAGAGCTGCGGGCGCTGTCCGGTAGGGCGGAGAACGCCCGCGAGCGGCTGCGCCTGCTGTACGACGCCGGTCTCGGCATCGGTACCACCCTCGATGTGGTGCGCACGGCCGAGGAACTGACCGAGATCGCGGTGCCCCGGCTCGCCGACTTCGTCACCGTCGATCTGGCCGAACCGGTCCTCCACGGGGACGAGCCGACCAGTACCGACATGGACATGCGCCGCACTGCTGTACGCGGCATCCGGGACGACCATCCGCTGTACGAACTCGGTCAGCTGATCAGCTTTCTCCCCTCCACGCCACAGGCGCGGGCCTTCGCCACCGGCCGGCCGGAGCTGGTGCCAGAGCTGTCCGACGCACCCGGCTGGCTCGCCCAGGATGCGGAGCGGACACGGATGATCGTCGATTACGGCGTCCATTCGCTCATCACGGTGCCCCTCCAGGCGCGGGGCGTCATCCTGGGCATGGCCAACTTCTGGCGCTCCGAGAAGCCCCAGCCGTTCGAGGAGGACGATCTGTCCCTGGCCGAAGAACTGGTCGCCCGGGCGGCCGTCAGCATCGACAACGCCCGCCGCTACACCCGTGAGCACGTCATGGCCGTGACGCTGCAACGCAGCCTGCTCCCGCGGGCCCTGCCCGAACAGAGCGCGCTCGATGTCGCCCATCGCTACCTGCCCGCACTCTCCGGGGTGAGCGGGGACTGGTTCGACGTGATCCCGCTCCCGGGCAGTCGGGTGGCGCTGGTCGTCGGGGATGTCGTCGGCCACGGCCTGCACGCGGCTGCCACGATGGGACGGCTGCGCACGGCCGTGCACAACTTCTCCACACTCGACCTGCCGCCCGACGAGATCCTCAGCCATCTGGACGACCTGATCGGGCGCATCGACCAGGAGGAGGCGGAGTCCGACGCCGACGCGGGGATCATCGGGGCCACCTGCCTGTACGCGATCTACGATCCCGTCTCCCGTCACTGCGCCATGGCGCGGGCCGGGCATCCGCTGCCCGCACTGGTCCGGCCCGACGGCAGTGTGTCGTTCCCCGACCTGCCGGCCGGCCCACCCCTGGGCCTGGGCGATATGCCGTTCGAGACGGCGGAACTGGAAGTGGCGGAGGGCACACAGCTCGTCCTCTACACCGATGGGCTCATCGAGGACCGCACCCGAGACATCGACGTGGGGATCGAGCTGCTGCGTCAGGCCCTGGCGTGCCACCCCGACCGGTCGCCGGAGGAGAGCTGTCAGGCGGTGCTCGACGCGCTCCTGCCCAGTCGGCCGAAGGACGATGTGGCGCTGCTCATCGCCCGGACACGGGTGATCCCGCCCGACCGTGTCGCCGACTGGGGCGTACCGTTCGATCCCGCCGCCGTGGCGGGGATGCGTACTGTCGTGGCCGAGAAGCTCGACGACTGGGGTCTGTCCGACCTCGCGTTCGCCACGGAACTGGTGCTCAGCGAGTTGATCACCAACGCCATCCGCTACGGCTCCGCGCCGGTCACCGTACGACTGCTGTACGACCGCACCCTGACCTGCGAGGTGGCCGACAGCAACAGCACCTCGCCCCATCTGCGCTATGCCGCCGCGATGGACGAAGGAGGCCGCGGTCTCTTCCTCGTCGCCCGACTGAGCGAACGCTGGGGCACCCGTTACACCTCCCAGGGAAAGGTCATCTGGGCGGAGATGGCGCTGCCCCGGCCCGGCGGGAGCGCGGACGGCACGGCGTGGCCGGCCATCCTCGACGCGGAACTCTGACCGCCGGACCGGCAAGCCTCCGGGGAACGCCGCTCGAAGGCTTCGGAGAGCACCGCGAGCTCGTCGTCCATCGCCCGGACCCCGCCCTCGCGCTACTCCCGGCCGGAGCCTTCCAGCGGCTCGCTGCGCCACTTCCACGAGGTGACGCGCGGGCGGCCGGGCAGCTCGCCGCGGCCGGTGGCCCAGCGCAGTACGGCCCACCGGTCGGCGTCCTCGGGGGCGTCCGGGAACAGCCGGGCCAGCACCCGGTCGCAGAGGCCGGCGGGCGGGGTCCAGTCGACCTCCAGGCTCGCGGCGAGATCGTGCGTGTGCACCAGGGTCTCGACGATCCCCATCGCGGCGAAGCCCTCCGGGTCGGACACCCCGTAGGAGTGGTACGAGCGGAGCTCCGGCGGGGACGTCCGTACCATCGCGGCGAGCAGCGCGCCGCTCGCCTCCAGCGTCCGGAGCAGCCCGGCGGGCCCTTCGGACCGGTCCGCGAAGACCGCGTTGAACGGACCGCCCTCGCGGTCGGCGCTCCAGCGGAACGGGACGTACGCGTCCAGCGCCGGCCGCTGCGGGCCCAGTTGGGCCGCGTAGGAGAAGAGGTCGTCGCTCAGATGCTCCGCGGTCTCCCAGCAGCTCCACTCCAACGATCCCGCCGGGACCTGCCAGTCGTCCACCGGGGACTTCTGGAGCGCGGCGACCGCGAGACGTACCGCGGTGGTCACGTCGTCCGCCGTGACCGGCAGCCGGATCCCGGTCAGGGCGGCCCGTTCCGCCGCGCCGCACTCGACGCAGAACTCGTTGCCCTCGGGGTCGGCGAGCGTCGCCCAGCCCCGCCCGTCCGGCCTGCGGTGGTCGGCGACGAGGGTGGCGCCCAGGCCGAGCAGTCGCTCGACCTCCTCGTCCCGGGTCCGGTCCTTCGGCTGAATGTCCAGGTGGACACGGTTCTTGGCGCTCTTGGGCTCCGGCACCTGGATGAAGAGCAGCGCGGCACCGGGGGATTCGACGAGGGCCTCGGGATCACCGGGGGCGTCGTTGTCAGAGATCCGCGTGCCGAGCACCCCGGCCCAGAAGCCGGCCAGCTCGTAGGCGTCGGCGCAGTCGATCGTGATGTGACGTACGAGTGAGGTCATGGCCCCACTGTCTCCGGGCGGGGCCGTCATGGTCCACCTGCTTTTGACGGAGGCGGGTGGTGCGACGCCTCTCGCACCACCCGCCCCTGTCCCGATCCGGCGGTCCTCACCTCACCGGCGTGAAGTCCCGCGCCCCGATGAACTCCGGCCGCCGCGCAGGTGCCGAGAACGGTTCCTCGGCGGCGTTCTCCACGCTGTTGAAGACGATGAAGACATTGCTGCGGGGGTACGGAGTGATGTTGTCGCCCGAGCCGTGCATGCAGTTGCAGTCGAACCAGGTCGCCGAACCCGCCTTGCCCGTGAAGAGCTTGATGCCGTGCCGGTCGGCCATCTTCGTCAGCGCCTCGTCGGACGGGGTGCCGGCGTCCTGCATCTTCAGGGACTGCTTGTAGTTGTCCTTCGGTGTCTCGCCCGCACATCCGAGGAACGACTTGTGCGAGCCAGGCATGATCATCAGCCCGCCGTTGGTGTCGTGGTTCTCGGTCAGCGCGATCGATACGGACACCGCCCGCATGTTCGGAAGACCGTCCTCGGCGTGCCAGGTCTCGAAGTCCGAGTGCCAGTAGAAGCCCGAAGCGCCGAAGCCCGGCTTGACGTTGATCCGGGACTGGTGGACGTACACGTCCGAGCCGAGGATCTGACGGGCCCGGCCCACCACCCGCTCGTCGCTCACCAGCCGGGCGAAGATCTCGCTGATCCGGTGGACCTCGAAGACCGAACGGACCTTCTGCGACTTCGGCTCGATGATCGAGCGCTCGTCGGCCCGCACCGCCGGATCGGCGATCAGACAGTCCAGCTCGGTGTGGAGGACGGCCACCTCGTCGGGCGTGATCATCCGGTCCACGGTGAGGAAGCCGTCGCGCTCGAAGCCCTGGAGATCCTTCACGCCCACCGGCCCCGGGGTGCCGGGCGCGGACCAGATCACCGGGTCCTGACGGGGGGTTGTCATCTCGGCGGTGCCGCGTGTCGGGTAGAGGTCGGCGCGTACATCGGTGGTCATGGCTCAGCCCTCCTCGGTGAGCAGCGGGTAGACACCGTTCTCGTCGTGCTCCTCCCGCCCGGTGACCGGCGGGTTGAAGACACAGACGCAGCGGAAGTCGGTCTTCGGCCGCATGGTGTGGTGTTCATGGCCGTTCAGCAGATACATCGTGCCGGGGGTGATCCAGTGCTTCTCGCCGGTCTCGTCGTTGGTGAGTTCGGCCTCGCCCTCGACGCACAGGACGGCCTCGATGTGGTTCGCGTACCACATCGACGTCTCGGTGCCCGCGTACATCGTTGTCTCGTGGAGCGAGAAGCCCACCTTCTCCTGCGCGAGCACGATGCGCTTGCTCTCCCAGGTGCCGGAAGCGGCCTTCACATGCCGGTCGGTGTTCTCTATGTCACTGAACGATCGGACGATCACGGTGGGTCGGTGCCTTTCTCTCTGTAACGGTGGTTCTCGTCTCACCCGCGTCGGGGCGGGTCCGGGATCAGGCGGTCTCGCGGACCGCGCGGGCCAGCGTGCGCAGCCCCTCGTCCAGCTCCTCGGGGGTGACGGTCAGCGGCGGCAGCAGCTTCACGACCTCGCTCTGCGGGCCGGAGGTCTCGACCAGGAGACCCAGCTCGAAGGCACGGGCACAGATCGCGGTGGCGCGCGACGTGTCGGTGAACTCCATGCCCCACACCAGGCCGCGGCCCCGGAACTGCGCACCGAGCCGGGCGTGTTCGTCGCAGATCGCGAGCAGCGTCTGCTCGATCTGCTCGCCCCGGGCCAGGGTCTGCTTCTCCATCTGACCGTCCGCCCAGTAGGCGTCCAGCGCGGCGGTGGCCGTGACGAACGCCGGATTGTTGCCGCGGAAGGTGCCGTTGTGCTCGCCCGGTCCCCAGATGTCCAGCTCCGGGTTGAACAGGCAGAGCGACATCGGCAGGCCGTAGCCGCTGATGGACTTCGACAGGGTGACGATGTCGGGGGTGATGCCGGCCTCCTCGAACGAGAAGAACCCCCCGGTGCGCCCGCAGCCCATCTGGATGTCGTCGACGATCAGGAGCATGTCGCGGCGGCGGCACAGGTCGGACAACGCCCGCAGCCACTCGGTGCGCGCCACATTGATGCCGCCCTCGCCCTGCACCGTCTCGACGATCACCGCGGCGGGCTGGTTGAGGCCGGAGCCCTGGTCCTCCAGGAGCCGCTCGAACCAGAGGAAGTCGGGTACCCGGCCGTCGAGGTAGTTGTCGAACGGCATCGGGGTGCCGTGCACCAGGGGGATTCCGGCCCCGGCCCGCTTGAAGGCGTTGCCGGTGACGGCGAGCGAACCCAGCGACATGCCGTGGAAGGCGTTGGTGAACGAGACGATCGACTCGCGCCCCTTCACCTTGCGGGCCAGCTTCAGCGCGGCCTCGACCGCGTTGGTTCCGGTCGGTCCGGGGAACATCACCTTGTACGGGAGGTCACGCGGGCGCAGCACGTTGTTCTGGAAGGACTCCAGGAAGGCGCGTTTCGCGGTGGTGGCCATGTCGAGACCGTGAGTGATGCCGTCGCGCTCGATGTAGTCGATCAGCGCGCGTTTCAGCACCGGGTTGTTGTGGCCGTAGTTGAGCGATCCCGCGCCGGCGAAGAAGTCCAGGTAGGAGTGGCCGTCCTCGTCGGTCAGCCGGGCGCCCTGCGCACGGTCGAACACGGCGGGCCAGCTGCGGCAGTAGCTCCGTACTTCCGACTCCAGGGTCTCGAAGACACTCAGGGCGGGCGGGGTGATGGTCACAGGGGATCTCCTGCTTGAGGGGGGTGTGTGACGGGCGGCGGTGCGGGCGAGCTCGGGTGTGGAACGGGGCGGTGCGGGTGAGCTCAGGTGTGGAGCGGGTCGCTACGGACGTGTTCACGCGTGGAACTGGTCGGCGCGGACGGGCTCACGCGTGGAACGGGCCGATGCGGTACAGGACTTCGGGCAGATGCGTGTCCTCGGGGAACAGCCCGCCGTCGAAGAGCACCTCGCGTTCCAGGGCCACGTCATGGCGCTGTGCGTACGACATGAACAGCCGGTCCGACGCGGCGTTGTCCGGGGTGACGGTCGTCTCGACCGAGGCCAGGCCGTGCCCGGCGGCGACCCGCGAGGTCAGCGCGTCCAGCAGCTTGCCCGCCAGACCGGTCCCGCGGTGGCCGTGGTCGACGGCCACCTGCCAGACGACGAGCGTCCCGGGGCGGTCCGGCCGGAGATATCCCGTCACGAAGGCGATGGGCTCGCCGGCCTCGTCGCGGGCGACCACGGAGGTCGCCGCGAAGTCACGGCACCACAGCAGGTAGCTGTACGAGGAGTTGAGGTCCAGGACCTCGGAGTCGCGGGCGATGCGCCAGATCGCGGCCCCGTCCTCCACTCGTGGGGTGTCGATGGTGATGAATTCGCTTCGGGCACGTGCAAAATCTGCTGGTGCGGCGGTCATGCAAATTGAATTTACCCAGCAAATTCTCAAATTGCATCGAGGCGAGGGGTTGGGTGGGGTGGTCAATTGTGTTATCACGCGGGCGCGTGCCCCGGCGCGACCGGACTGTGATTTCCCCCGTTTTGGGTGCTATTTATCCGGCATAACGGTCGTGATGTGGAGTCGGTCACATGCTTGTAACTCTCGGGCGACGCACCGGAATTGCGTGGATCGGGCCCGTCCGGAACCTCTGAGAACTCGGGTGTTTAGGGTTCGGGAAACCGGGCAGAAGAATGCGGGGAGCTGCTCTGAATAAAGCAGCTCCCCGCATTTATGGAATATTGGCGTTCCGGTGCGTATTTATTTGCTCGGCCAGGTTTCCGAAACGGCCTTGCGGGCAGCCTCGAAGTCGACCTGCCGGCCCGCATCGGCCAGCGCCGCCCCCAGAGCCGCGAGCGAGGACAGCACCGCGCCCCGCGTCGCATCCACACCGTAGTGATTGACCCGGATCATCTCCTTGGACAGCGCGCCCCCGCCCGCGATCAGCGGCAGCGAGGGGTCGGCCGCGAGTGCCCGTGCGACCAGTTCGGCGGCGTCGACGCCCTCGGGGGCACGCAGCGTCGTCGCGACCGGCGCCGCCTCCCCGGCCGCGTGCACATATGGCGAGAGGCCGCCGCCGAGCGCCACCGCACCCGCCCGCGTCGCCCCGGCGGCCGCGGCGTGACGGGCCATCAGCGCGTCCAGGCCCTCGGTCTCGATCCGCTCCACACAGGCCTCCAGCGCCAGCATCTCCAGCTGGGCCGGGGCGTGCAGCAGGGCCCGGCGGCCGCCGTCGATCCAGCGCTCCTTCCAGTCCAGGAGCGAGAGGTACGAGCGGCGCGGAGCCTCGGGGTTGGCGGCGATCCGCTCCCAGGCGCGCTCGCTCACCGATACCGCCGACACCCCGGCCGGGCCGCCCATCGCCTTCTGTGCGCCGATCACGCAGAGGTCGACGCCCCACACGTCCGGCAGCAGCGGCTCGGCACCCACCGAGGCGACGGCGTCCAGCATGAACAGCGCCCCGTGCGAACGGACCACCTCGCCGATCTCGGCCACCGGATTGGTGTTGCCGGTCGCCGCCTCCGCGTGGACCAGGGAGACGAAGTCGATCTCCGGGTGCTCGGCCAGCGCCCGCGCGACCTGGTCGGCGGTGACCGCCGTGTGGAAGGGGACCGCGAGATCGACCACATTTGCACCGCAGTCCCGCAGCCAGTTCCCGAAGGTCTGCCCGTACGGCCCGGTGACGACGTTCAGCGCGGTCGAGCCGGGCCGGGCGCCGCCCCGGATGCAGCCTTCGAGGGGGAGCAGCGCCTCGCCCTGCATGATGACGACGTCCTGCTCGGTGGCGAGGAGGCCGGCCACCCGCTTCTCGATGGCCGCGAAGTGCGCGGCGGTGAGCGGGGCGAGGTCGAGGAAGGGGTGCGTCACGGTGGTGCTCTCTTCGGGTCGGTCGGGTCGGTGCGCGGTGTCGCGCACGGGCGGTGCTTCCGTCGAAGCGTACCCAGGGCCCCGCGTGCCGCCTCGTACAGTGCTGCTCATGAGTGATCACAAGGCATCGCAGGTGCTGCACGTGAAGGGGCGGGTGCTCGTCGGTCCCGACGACGTCCGGGACGAGCTCTGGGTGGTCGACGGGCGGATCTCGTACGGGAGGCCGGCCGCCGCGGACGGGGCGGTGACCGTCACCGGCTGGGTGCTGCCGGGCCTGGTGGACGCCCACTGCCACGTCGGGCTCGACCACCAGGGCGCCGTGGACGCGGCGACCAGTGAGAAGCAGGCCCTCGCCGACCGGGAGGCGGGAGCGCTGTTGCTGCGGGACGCGGGTTCACCGGCCGACACCCGGTGGATCGACGACCGCGAGGACCTGCCGAAGATCATCAGGGCCGGACGGCACATCGCCAGGCCCCGCAGGTACACCCGGAACTACGCCCACGAGATCGAGCCGGACGAGCTGGTCGCGTACGTCGCGCAGGAGGCGCGCCGCGGCGACGGCTGGGTGAAGCTGGTCGGTGACTGGATCGACCGGGAGGTGGGGGACCTGACCGCCCTCTGGCCGCGCGAGGAGGTCGCGGCGGCCATCGCCGAGGCGCACCGGCTCGGTGCCCGGGTCACCGCGCACTGCTTCGCCGAGGACTCGCTGCGCGATCTCGTCGAGGCCGGGATCGACTGCATCGAGCACGCCACCGGGCTGACCGAGGACACGATTCCGCTGTTCGCCGAGCGCGGCGTGGCGATCGTTCCCACTTTGGTCAACATCGCCACGTTCCCCTCGCTCGCGGCGGGCGGCGAGGCCAAGTTCCCCCGCTGGTCGGCCCATATGCGGCGGCTGCACGAGCGGCGCTACGACACGGTGCGCGCGGCGTACGACGCCGGGGTCCCGGTCTTCGTCGGCACCGACGCGGGCGGTGTGCTCGCCCACGGACTGGTGGCGGACGAGGTCGCCGAGCTGGTGAAGGCGGGCATCCCGGCCCTGGACGCGCTGTCCGCGACGACCTGGGGCGCACGGCAGTGGCTGGGACGGCCGGTGCTGGAGGAGGGCGCCCCGGCGGACCTGGTGGTGTACGACGAGGACCCCCGGGCGGACGTACGGGTACTCGCGGCGCCGCGACGGGTGGTGCTGAACGGACGGGTGATCGGCTGAGTCCGGCGGCCCTGCGACCGGGATGCGCCGTGCTGACGGGCAGTTACCGAAACCCTGCCCTGTCGTTGAAACACCTTTGCGCGCACCCCGGCGCAGCCTGGCTCCGGCACCGCTCGCGCTCAGCGGATCGGGTGACCCGGAGGAACGCACGTACCGAGATATTCGAATACAGGCGCGGAAACCCCCCTTTGGGGTGAACTCACGTCAGGTGTCCGCAAGTTCACCCTCCGTGCGTAAAGCTTTCGGGGTCGAGGCCACCGGAGCTCTCGATGTCCCCCATTGGACAGCACCGGTGGCTCCATGTCTCTTGTGGGGGTTCCACCACTTTGAACAGCAACACCTTCCGCCTGGCCGCCCTGGCGGTCGCCGCCGCTCCCGTCGCCCTGCTGGTCGCCGCCCCGGCGCAGGCCTCCACCGCGACCACCACGACCACCGGCGACGGGAAGGCGAGTGCGGTCGTGCTCCGTGCCGCACTCGACGTCTCGCTCCTGAACAAGACGGTCGACGTGCCGCTCAGGGCCACGCTCAACGAGGTGCAGGCACCCGCCGACGCCAAGGAGACCGCGCTCAGCGTGCGGCTCGACGGCGTGGAGGGCGGCCGGCCGGTCAACGTGCTCGCCGCCGATGTGGCCACCGCGAACGCGACCGTCGACAAGCACCGGGCCGAGGGCTACAGCAATGTGGTCAAGGCCCGGGTCCATGTGCCCGGACTGCCGCTGCTCTCGCTGATCGAGGTGGAGAAGGTCACGTCCAAGGCGGTCTGCGAGGTCGGCAAGAGGCCGGTCGCCGAGTCGAACGTACTGGGGCACGTGTCGATTCTCGGCAAGCGCATCAACCTCACCGCGGGCGGCACCACGCAGATCACGGTTCCGGGTGTCGGCGAGGTGACCCTCGACCTCTCGAAGACGCACACCACCTCGCGCACCGCCGCGGCGACCGCGTTGCGGCTGAAGGTCTCCGTCAACCCGCTCAAGCTGAATGTCGCCGATGTGCAGGGTGAGGTCACCCTCGTCGAGGCGACCTGCGAGACGCCGAAGGCCACCGGACCGGGCGGCGGTGACAGCGGCGGTTCGAGCAGCGGCGGTTCGAGCAACGGTGGTTCGAGCAACGGGGGCTCGAACAGCGGCGGTTCGAGCGACGGCGGTTCCAGTGACGGCGGCAGCTCCGGCAACGGGGGAAGCACGGCCGGTTCCACGAGCGGCGGCAACAGCGGCGGCAGCGGCAGCGGTGGCAACAGCGACGGCGGTGTGAAGCCGCAGACGGGCACCGGCCACGAACCGGCCGTCGACTCGAACCTCGCGGAGACGGGCGGCAGCTCCGCCACTCCGTACATCGCGGGCGGCGCGGCCGTACTGCTGGCGGTGGGCGCCGGGGCGGTGGTCGTGGCCAGGCGCCGCGCCCAGGGCTGACCCCTTCCGAGGCCCGAGAGGGTCCGGGGAGCGACGTTCGTGCGACGGAACGCCGCTCCCCGCAGGCACGACGCAACGCGGGGAACGGCGGCCCGTCAGCGCACGGCCGCGCCCAGCGTCTGCAGTGCCTGGTCGAACGCCTGCAGGAAACGGTTGGTCGTGGCACGGTCGCGTACGGCCAGCCGCAGCCACTCGGGACCGAGCCCGGGAAACGTATCTCCTCGCCGCGCCGCGAACCCCAGCAGCCGCAACCGCTCCCGCACCTCGGCGGCCCGGTCCAGCCGCACCAGGACGAACGGCGCCTCGGCCGGCCCGGCCACCCGTACCTCGGTGAACTCCAGGAGACCCGCCACCAGATGGGCCCGGTCCACCGCGATCCGCTCCGCGGCGGCAGCCGCCTCGGCCAGGGCCCGCGGTTCCATGCACGCCTCGGCAGCCGTCAGCGCCGGGGCCGACACCGGCCACAGCGGCTGGGCCTCCTCCAGCGCGCGGACGGTCCCCGGATCGGCCAGCACATAACCGATCCGCAGCCCCGCGAGCCCCCAGGTCTTGGTGAGGCTCCGCAGCACGACGAGCCCCGGGACGTCCGTACGCCCGCACAGTGTTCCGCGCTCGCCCGGCACCGCGTCCATGAACGCCTCGTCGACCACCAGCGTCCGGCCGGGACGCGCCAGTTGCTCCAGCGTCGCCGCCGGATGCAGCACCGACGTGGGGTTGGTCGGATTGCCGACCACCACCAGATCCGCGTCCTCGGGCACCGCCGACGGGTCCAGCCGGAACCCGTCCCCGGCCCGCAGCAGCACCCGTCGCACCTCGTGCCCGGCCGCGCGCAGCGCCGCCTCGGGCTCGGTGAACTGCGGATGGACCACGACCGGGCGGCAGGCCGGCAGCGCCCGCGCGAGCAGCACGAACGCCTCCGCCGCACCCGCCGTCAGCAGCACCCGCTCCACCGGCAGCCCGTGCCGGGCCGCGACCGCCGCCCGCGCCGGACGGCCGTCCGGGTAGGCGGCCAGGGAGCCCAGCGACGCGGCTATCCGCTCCCTCAGCCAGGCCGGGGGAGTACCGGCCCGTACGTTGACGGCGAGATCGGTCAGATCCCGGTCCCGTCCCCGTACTTCCGCGTCACCGTGATGCCGCAGATCGTGCGTGCCCGCGCCTGTCGCGTCGGGACTTTCAGTCGGAGTGTGCATGACCGCCGTGGGGGTGGTGGTGGTGATGGCCGTCGTCGTCGGGACGGGAGGCCGGCTGCCGCGGCCGTCCCGACCCGCCCGCTAAGTACGGCAGAACGACTATGCGCCCGGCACCCGGCTCCACGCAACGGTCGGGACCGGGCGGTACATCCGGTGCCGCGGGCACGACGGCCGCCCGCCCGCGCGGCCCGCGGCGCACCACCGCACAGGTCGCCATCGGCGCCCGCCCGCGCGGGGCCGACTTCCGCTTGGGCACGAGGAGCTCACCCCCCTCGGCGAGCGCGGCGGCCTCCGCGACCGACGGCGTTCCGACCGCGGCGAGCGGTGCGCCGGACGGACCGGGCACCTCGATACGGGCCAGCTTCCCGGCCGGGTACGTCCGCAGCGGTACACCGAGCGCCGCGGCGGCGGCGACGATGCCGGGCTCGTCCGCCTTGGCGTCCACGGTCACCAACTCCGCGATGCTCAGCGGCGAGAGCCCGGCCTCGCGCAGGGTGTCCCGGACCAGCGCGAGGATCTCCTCGGCCGGTGCGCCCCTGGACGCGCCGACCCCGACGGCGAGCGACGCGGCCGCGTCGACGGCTTCGGACATGGAGCGAAGTCCTTTCGGAGGCGGGGGGAGGAGGGGCGGGGCGGGGAACAACGGGGGCGGAACGCGGGGCGGGTGACGGGGCGCGCTGAGATGCGCGCACCGGGGTCAATCGGCTAGCAAGAGCGCATGGCGGTGTTCGTCGCGCTCGGCGCGTTCCTGATGACCCTGGCAGGCGGCTGGGTCGCCCAGCGCGTCACCGACCGCCGCCACCTGGTGCTCGGCTTCGCCGGCGGACTGATGCTCGGAGTGGTCGGCCTGGACCTGCTGCCGGAGGCGATCGATGCCGCGGGCGAACCCGTCTTCGGTGTCCCGGCCGCCCTGCTGCTGTTCGTGGGCGGCTTTCTTCTCGCCCACCTCGTGGAGCGGCTGCTCGCCGTACGCCGGGCGGCACGCGGCGCGGGCGAGGAGCGGGTGCCGCAGGTCGGGCTCACGGCAGCGGCGGCGATGGTCGGCCACAGCCTGATGGACGGCATCGCACTGGGCGCGGCCTTCCAGGTGGGCGCCGGCATGGGAGCCGCCGTCGCCCTCGCCGTCATCACGCACGACTTCGCCGACGGCTTCAACACCTACACGATCACCAGCCTGTACGGGAACGCCCGCCGCAAGGCCATGATCATGCTGTTCGCGGACGCCCTGGCGCCGCTGGTGGGCGCCGCGACGACACTTCTGTTCACCCTTCCGGAGGAACTTCTCGGCTGCTATCTCGGTTTCTTCAGCGGCGCACTGCTCTACCTCGCCGCAGCCGAGATCCTCCCCGAGGCACACCACGCACACCCGGCCCGCTCCACGTTGCTGTGCACCGTGGCCGGGGTGGGCTTCATCTGGTTCGTGGTGGGCATCGCGGACTGAGCACCGGGCCGGTTCCGGAGCCGGGCCACCGGGCCCGACACCGGAACCGGCCGGCCCGCTCGCGCCGAGGACGCGGTTCATCCCGCGCACCGCTCGACGAACCGGCGGGCCATGCCGGGCGCCGAGGCCCAGTGCGTATGCAGATAGCTCGCGTGCACACCGCCCTGCACGAAGCCCTCGACCCGCCGCTCCGGCTGGTGCATGCCCCACGCCGGATCGGCCCCGGCACCCGGCTCCAGCACGGTCCGGTGGAACTCGTGCCCGCGCACCCGGGTGCCGGGCGCCGCCAGCACGCTGTCGGAGACCGCCACGGCCTCCCGGTAGCCGAGCGTCAGCCGCTGCGACATCCGCGCCCCGGCATCGAGGACGCCGCACATCGGAAGACCGTCGAGCGAACGAGCCAGATACAGCAGCCCCGCACACTCGGCGGACACCGGAGCCCCGGACTCCGCCAACGTGGCAACCGCCTTGCGCAGCGCCGCGTTGGCGGACAGCTCGGAGGCGTACACCTCCGGGAAGCCCCCGCCGATCACCAGCCCCCGCGTGCCCTGCGGCAACGCCTCGTCCCGCAGCGGATCGAACGGCACGACCTCGGCCCCGGCGGCGGCGAGCAGTTCGGTGTGTTCGGCGTAGGAGAAGGTGAACGCGGCGCCGGAAGCCACCGCGACGACCGGAGCGACCGGGCTCCGGTCACCAACAGAGACGGGCAGCGGAACGGGCCCGCCGCAGCCGTCGATCGCCTCCGCCGCGTCCCACACCTCACCCGGCAACGCGGGCGCGGTCCTGGCCAACGCCATCAGCGCCTCCAGGTCGCACCCCGCCACCACCTGCTCCCGCATCGCCTCGACCGCGCCCACCGCGTCGCCCCGCCGCTCGGCCACCGGCACCAGCCCCAGATGCCGCGACGGCACGGCCACCTGCTCGGCCCGCCGCAACACCCCCAGCACCGGCAGACCGGACTCGTCCAGCGCGTCCCGCAGCAGCGCCTCGTGCCGCTGGGAGCCGACCTTGTTCAGAATCACCCCGCCGAGCCGCACCTGCGGATCCCATGAGGCGAAACCGTGCACCAGCGCGGCCACCGAACGCGACTGCGACGACGCGTCGACCACCAGCACCACGGGCGCCCGCAGCACCTTCGCGACCTGGGCGGTCGACGCCAGTTCGCCCTGCCCCGACGCGCCGTCGTACAGCCCCATCACGCCCTCGACCACCGCCAGGTCGCACCCCCGCGCCCCGTGCGCGAACAGCGGGGCGACCCGGTCGGGGCCGCACATGTACGCGTCGAGGTTGCGCCCCGGCCGGCCCGTGGCCAGCGTGTGATAGCCGGGGTCGATGTAGTCGGGCCCGACCTTGTGCGGGGACACGGCGAGGCCCCGCCCCGCGAAGGCGGCCATCAGCCCCGTGGCGACGGTGGTCTTGCCGCTGCCCGACGAAGGCGCGGCGATCACCAGACGAGGAACGTTCACTGCCGGGCCCTCACCATTCGATGCCCCGTTGACCCTTCTGACCGGCGTCCATCGGGTGCTTGACCTTCGACATCTCGGTCACCAGGTCGGCGGCGTCCAGCAGCTTCTGCGGTGCGTTGCGCCCGGTGATGACCACATGCTGCGCACCGGGACGGTTGCGCAGCACGTCGATCACCTCGTCGGTGTCGACCCAGCCCCAGTGCATCGGGTACGCGAACTCGTCGAGGACGTACAGCCGGTACGTCTCGGCGGCCAGGTCGCGCTTGACCTGCTCCCAGCCCTCGCGCGCCGCCTCCTCGTTGTTCAGCTGGTCGTCGCGCTGCACCCACGACCAGCCCTCGCCCATCTTGTTCCAGACGACGGAGCCGCCCTCGCCGCTCGCGCCGAGGACCTTCAGCGCGTTCTCCTCGCCGACCTTCCACTTCGCCGACTTGACGAACTGGAAGACGCCGATGGGCCACCCCTGATTCCAGGCCCGCAGCGCGAGCCCGAAGGCCGCGGTCGACTTCCCCTTGCCGATGCCGGTGTGCACCATCAGCAGCGGACGATTACGGCGCTGACGGGTGGTGAGCCCGTCGTCGGGCACGGTGGTCGGCTGTCCCTGCGGCATTACGCAGCCCTCCTGTTGGTTTCCTGAACGTCCTTGACGAGCCCGGCGATCGAGTCGGCCCGCAGCTCGTCGAGCGTGACGGCACTGCCCCCGAGATCGTGCGCGAGGCTTCCCGCGAGGCCGAGCCGTACCGGTCCCGACTCGCAGTCCACGACGACGGAGGCGATGCCCTCCGCCTCGTGCAGCCGCGCCGCCCGGGACGCCAGCGCCACCGGCTCGGGCCCCCCGGTCGCCCGCCCGTCGGTCACCACGACCAGCAGCGGCCGCCGTGACGGATCACGCAACCGCTCCACCCGCAGCACCTCATGGGCCTTCAGCAGCCCGGCCGCGACGGGGGTGCGGCCGCCGGTCGGCAGCTGCTCAAGCCGCGCCGCCGCCGCGTCCACCGACGAGGTCGGCGGCAGCGCCACCTCGGCGTCCTTGCCCCGGAAGGTGATCAGCCCGACCTTGTCCCGCCGCTGGTACGCGTCCAGCAGCAGCGAGAGGACCGCACCCTTCACGGCGGCCATCCGCTGCCGGGCGGCCATCGACCCGGAGGCGTCCACCACGAAGAGCACGAGATTCCCCTCGCGCCCCTCCCTCGTCGCCTGCCGCAGATCGTCCCGCCGGACCACCAGCCCGCGCCCGGACCGCCCCCGCGCCCGCTGATGCGGGGCGGCGGCCTGCACGGTCGCCGCCAGGTGCAGCTTGGTCAGGGCACCCTGCGGACGCCGCGAGCCGGTCGTACGCCCGTGCTCGGTACGCGCCCGGGACCGCCGCCCCGCCGCGCCCTCGCCCAGACCGGGAACGCTCAGCATCTTCGTGCGGAACGGCTCGGCAGCCCGTACTGGCTGCTGCTCACCGTTCCCGGCGGACTGCCCCCGGCCCTGTTCCTGTCCCTGGCCGGGCACGGACGGCGCGGGCGTGTCGCCGGCCTCGCCCTCGGGCTGCGGCGGCGTGTCGGGGCCGTCGCCCCGCGGGGGCCGGCCGCCGCCACCGGGGCCGTCCGGGTCCGGGTCGTCGTCCTCGCCGCTGTTCTGCTCCAGCGTGTCGTCGAGCTTGTCCTCGTCGAGGCCCGGCGCGTCGAACGGATTGCGCCGGCGCCGGTGGGGGAGCGCGAGCAGGGCCGCCTGCCGCACGTCCTCGGCGAGCACATCCGTACGTCCCGCCCAGGCGGCCAGTGCGGTGGCCGTCCGCGCCATCACGATGTCCGCGCGCATCCCGTCGACCTCGAAGGCTGCACAGGTGGCCGCGATCTGCCGCAACGCCGCGTCCCCGAGCCGCACTTCGGGCAGCAGCGCACGCGCGGCGACGATCCTCGCCCGCAACGCGTCCTCGTCGTCGGCCCACTTGGCGGCGAAGGCCGCGGGGTCGTCGTCGAAGGCGAGCCGCCGCCGTACGACCTCGACCCGCTGATCGGTCTCCCGGGACGCGGCGACCTCGACGGTCAGCCCGAAGCGGTCGAGCAACTGCGGCCGCAGCTCGCCCTCTTCGGGGTTCATCGTCCCGACGAGCAGGAAACGCGCCGCGTGCCGTACGGAGACACCTTCGCGCTCGACGTACGAGGCACCCATGGCGGCCGCGTCCAGCAACAGGTCCACGAGATGGTCGTGGAGCAGGTTGACCTCGTCGACGTAGAGAATCCCGCGATGTGCGTCGGCCAGCAGGCCCGGCTCGAACGCCTTCACGCCCTCCGCCAGCGCCCGTTCGATGTCGAGCGCCCCGACGAGCCGGTCCTCGGACGCGCCGACCGGCAGTTCCACCATCCGGGCGTCCCGCGACACGCCGGTCCCGATCTCATGGGGGCCGTCGGGACACGCCGGGTCCGGCGACACGGGATCGCAGGAGAAACGGCAGCCGGAGACGACGTCCACCTCCGGCAGCAGTGCCGAGAGCGCGCGTACGGCGGTGCTCTTCGCGGTGCCCTTCTCGCCCCGTACGAGCACGCCACCGATGTTCGGCGCAACGGAGTTGAGAAGCAGGGCCAGTTGCAGGTCCTGCTGCCCGACGACGGCGGTGAACGGGAAATGCGTGCTCACGGGGCGATCCCTCCTGCGGATGAATGGGCATGAAAAAAGCGGCCTCGGGACACACCGTTCATCGGCGTCCTCCGGGCGCTCCGGGGGCGATGAAGGGAAGCCCCGACGGGGCGCCCGACTCGATGAGCCGCAGCAACGCGTCGGTGTCCGCGTGTTCCTCGACGAGATCGCCGAGGCGGTCGAGCTGCTCCTCGCGCAGCGCCGCGAAACCGGTGTCGGGAGCGGGGACGAAACGCCGGCCGGCGGCCCGCGCGACCTCGGTCAGGAAGCGGCGGCGGAACTCGTCGCTCTCCAGCGAACCGTGCCAGTGGGTGCCCCACACGGCGTCGACCCGGCAGCCGTCCAGGAACGCCTCGCCGCCGCGTACGTCCGCCACGCCGTGGTGGATCTCGTACCCCTCGACCGGCGCGCCGAGCGACTCGCCGACGGGCCGGGCCAGGGTCTTCTCGCGGTCGAAGCGGATGCGTACCGGCAGCAGACCCAGGCCGTCGACGTGACCGGCCCGGGACTCGACCTCGTCCTCGATGTGTTCGCCGAGGATCTGGAAGCCGCCGCAGATGCCGAGCACCGGCCGGCCCTCGGCCGCGCGCCGCACCAGCGCGTCGGCGAGGCCGCGCTCGCGCAGCCAGGCCAGCGCCTTCACGGTGCCGCGGGTGCCCGGCACGACGACGAGATCGGCGTCGGACAGCTCCTCGGCGCGGTCCACGAATCTGACGACGACGCCGGGTTCGGCGGCCAGCGCGTCCACATCGGTGAAGTTCGACATCAGGGGCACCGCGCACACCGCGACGCGCAGCACGTCCTCGCCGTGCGGTGGCGCGACAACCGACTCGCGCACGGCTCCGCGCAACGAGACCCGCAGGCCGTCCTCCTCGTCGATGCCGAGGCCGTGGGCGAAGGGCAGCACCCCGTACGTCGGCCGACCGGTGATGTCCCGCAGCATCTCCAGGCCCGGCTCCAGCAGCGACACGTCGCCGCGGAACTTGTTGACGAGGTAGCCGGCGATCAGCGACTGGTCCTCCGCGCCGAGCAGCGCCGTGGTACCGAAGAACGAGGCGAAGACGCCACCGCGGTCGATGTCGCCGACGACCACCACCGGGAAGCGCGCCGCCCGTGCGATGCCCATGTTCACGATGTCCGTGCGCCGCAGATTGATCTCGGCCGGGCTGCCCGCCCCCTCGCAGATCACCGCGTCGTACGTGCCCCGGAGCTGCTCCAGGCAGTCCACGACCGTGGAGAGAAGCGCCTCCTGCCGGCCCCCGTGGTAGCCGCGTGCGCTCATCTCGCCGACCGGCTTCCCCATCAGGACGACCTGGCTGGAGCGGTCGCTGCCGGGCTTGAGCAGGACCGGGTTCATCAGCGCGGTCGGCTCGACGCGGGCCGCCTGGGCCTGCATGGCCTGGGCGCGCCCGATCTCGGCGCCCTCGCGGGTGACGAACGAATTGAGCGACATGTTCTGCGCCTTGAAGGGCGCCACCTTCACGCCCCGGCGCACGAGCCAGCGGCAGATGCCTGCCGTGATGACGCTCTTGCCCGCGTCGGAAGTGGTTCCGGCGACCAGCAGCCCGCCGCTCATGTGCTTCTCCGTCCTGCGATGCGAGGTCCCGCCACGTTCGTTCCGGCGATGCGGCGCTCCGCGATCCGGCGTGCGGCGAGGGCCGCGCCGAGCCGTCCCGCCACGCACACGCCGAGGGCCAGCGCACTCACCCGGCGCGACAGCCGCACCGCGCGCTCGATGTCCTCGACCTCCACCGCCCGGCCGGTCTCCCCGTTGAGCACCGGGCGGTGCTCGACCCGGCCGCCGTACGCGAGGGTCCCGCCGAGCCGTACGCCGAGCGCACCCGCGAACGAGGCCTCCACCGGGCCCGCGTTGGGGCTCGGGTGCTTGGCGGCATCGGCCCGCCAGGCGCGGACCGCTCCTCGCGGCCGTCCCCCGGCGGCCACGGCGAGCAGGGCCGTGAGCCGGGCGCCGGGCCAGCCCGCGAGGTCGTCGAGCCGGGCCGAGGCCCAGCCGTAGCGCCGGTGACGGGGCGATCTGTGACCGACCATGGCGTCGAGGGTGTTGGCGGCCCGGAAGCCGGCCAGCCCCGGGACTCCGGCCAGCGCGCCCCACACCAGGGCGCCGACCACGGCGTCCGAGGTGTTCTCCGCCACGGACTCCACCACGGCGCGGGCGATCTGCGGTCCGTCCAGGGACTGCGGGTCGCGCCCGCACAGATGCGGCAGCCGCGCACGGGCCAGATCGATGTCACCGGCCGCCAGGGCGCCGCCGATGGCCCGCGCCTCACGCCCCAGGGACGTACCGCCGACGACGGACCAGGTGGCGGCCGCGGTCAGTGCCACGGAGGCGGTGGGGCTGCGGCGCACGGCACGGGTGATCAGCACGGCACCACCCGCGGCGCCTCCGGCGCAGACCAGGGTGTGCAGCGCGCCCCACCCGCGGTGGTCGCGCCACAGCCGGCGCTCGACGCCCGCCGCGGCCCGCCCGAAGGCGGCGACCGGGTGCCCCCTGCGGGGGTCACCGAGCAGCAGATCGCCGATCAGACCGGCCGTGGCGCCGTACGCGAAGATGCGGTCGGCTCGCACGGCTCAGCCGGCCGTCGCGCCTCGGAGGACCTTCGTACAGGCGGCTCTCGTCGAGAGCGCCGAAACAGCGGACGCACGGCTGCCGGGCATGGCGATATGTCCTCACTCAGGGTCCGCGCCCTGGTTCGACGTGACCGGCGACGAGAGTCTCCTGGCTCCCGGATCCGCGGTTCCCCCGGCCTTCCAGCCCGCTCGCGCGTGCCGTGACTTCCGGTGTGGGGGACCGCTCCCCGGTGACAGTGGCGGGACCGCGCCGGATTCGCACCGGCTTCCTCTGCTGTCGCCGTAATTGGCTCCGGCAGTCCACCACGCTCTGCGAACGCCCGTCAACCTGCTGTTGACCTGCGGCGGCGCAGTGTGCTGATACCCACATCGGGCCGGACACCTGTGGTGTCCGGCCCGACGGGGGAGCGTGCGCGGGTGTGGCTCAGGCGACGATCAGATAGATCCCGTACGCGACGGCCGCCGCGCACAGCGCGAAGCAGACGTACGCGCCGGCGCGGGCCAGCAGCAGCGAGCCGCCGGAGCCGCCCTGCGCCGCCGGTTCCGGCTGCTTGGAGAGGCCGACGATGCCCAGGGTGAAGAGGCCCACCAGCGCGACGGTGACAACGAGGGAGACGCCGAATACGGAGCCGAGGGCTGCCCAGTCGATGTTCATGCTGAATCCTTAGACGGCTGACCTGTCGGCCGGCTCAGACGGTGGCGGGTCGCGCCGGGTCCTGGGTGGTTCCGGCCGGGGCCGGAATGGTGGTCATGAGGTTCTGCGCCGGTGCCTGGGCCGCGGCCGTGGTGGGCGGCGGGCTGACGGCGGCGATGGCCGTGGTGACGACGCCCGCGGGCTCGGCGTCGCCGTCCGCCGGCGCGACATCGCCGTGGCCGACGGGCTTGCGGCGGGACACCAGCCAGATCGCACCGGAGCCCACGACCAGCAGCGCCGCGACGACGACGACACCCCAGGTGCCCTGCTTGGTGAGGAGCTCCGCGCCCGCGCCGACCAGACCCGCGGCCGGCAGGGTCAGACCCCAGGCGACGAACATCCGGGTGGCGGTGGACCAGCGGACCACACCGCCCTGGCGGCCGAGGCCCGCGCCCATCACGGCGCCGGAGCAGGACTGGGTGGTGGAGAGGGAGAAACCGAGGTGCGAGGAGGCCAGGATGACCGTGGCGGCACTGGTCTGGGCGGCGAAGCCCTGCGGCGGCTTGAGGTCGGTGAGGCCGCTGCCCATGGTGCGGATGATGCGCCAGCCGCCCAGGTAGGTGCCGAGCGCGATGGCCGCACCGGCGCAGACGATGACCCAGACCGGCGGGTTGGCGCCCGGGTGCAGGACACCGCCGGTGACCAGGGCCAGGGTGATGATGCCCATGGTCTTCTGCGCGTCGTTGGTGCCGTGGGCGAGGGAGACCAGTCCGGCCGAGGCGATCTGGCCGGCGCGGTAACCCTTGGCGGTGGCCTTCTCCTGGGCGTCGTTGCGGACCTTCCCACCGATCCGGTACGTCAGCCGGGTGGCCAGCAGCGCGGCCAGTCCGGCGACGATCGGGGCGGCGACCGCGGGGAGCAGCACCTTGGTGACGACGGTGCCGCCGTTGACGGAGGACCAGCCCGCCGACATCACGGCCGCGCCGATCAGGCCGCCGAACAGTGCGTGCGATGAGCTGGACGGCAGTCCGACCAGCCAGGTCAGCAGATTCCACAGAATGGCGCCGACGAGTGCCGCGAAGATGACTTCTGTCCGCAACCCGTCCTCGTTGATGATCCCGCCGGAGATCGTCTTGGCGACCTCCACCGACAGGAACGCGCCGACGAGATTGAGAACGGCGGACATGGCCACCGCTGTCTTCGGTCTGAGTGCACCGGTCGAGATGGTGGTCGCCATCGCGTTCGCGGTGTCATGGAAACCGTTCGTGAAATCGAACACTAGAGCTGTCACGATCACAATCGCGAGTAGCAGCGTGATGTGTTCCATTTACCCAGGCAATCGTTCGACGTCATTGGCACGTGGACCGTAGGCAACCTGGGTGAACGGAAGATGAACTGGACAGGGCGCTGGGGTGTTCCCAAGCGGAGCAGGGTCATTCCGTTTGTTCCCGCGACGGGGAGCGCGGCCGGTTCCCGGCGGGGTCCGGTCCGGCCGATCGCATACCTGTTCGCCGCCGGGGCTGACAGGATCGGCGTATGAGCGATCAGCAGCGGGACGCGATCGGACGGGCCTGGGACGGAGTCGTCGCCACCGCCCGCAGGACGGCGGCCGAGGGCCTCGTCGTCGGAACCTCGGGAAACGTGTCGGCACGGATCGGCGACACCATCCTGGTCACCCCGAGCGGAGTGCCGTACGACCGGCTGGGCCCCGAGGACGCCGTCGGCGTCGATCCGGAGGGCAACCGCGTACTCGGCGAACTGGCCCCGACCAGCGAACTGCCGCTCCACCTCGCCGTCTACCGGAACACCGACGCCGCCGCCGTCGTGCACACCCACGCGGTGCACGCCACGGCCGTCTCCACGCTCGTCCCCGAGGTCCCGTCGGTCCACTACGCCGCCGCCATGCTGGGCGGCCCCGTCCGCGTCGCGGCCTACGCGCGCTACGGCACCGAGGAACTGGCCGAGAACATGCTGGCCGCCCTGCGCTACCGTACGGGCTGTCTGCTCCAGAACCACGGAACCGTCACCTACGGAGCCACCCTGGACCAGGCGTACGACCGGACCGCCCAGCTGGAATGGCTCTGCCGGCTCTGGCTCGCCGCGAGCTCCGTCCCCGGACGCACCCCGAACCTGCTCTCCCCGGAACAACTGCGCGATGTGCAGGAGGCGCTCAAGGGGTACGGACAGCCGGGCTGACCCGGCCGGCCCACCGGACGTCCGAGTCCGCTGGCAGGGTCCCGTGCCCGCCACGACACTGAAGCGGTGCGCCCGGCAACAGTTACGGCAGCAGCCGTCACCACGATCCTCGGCGTCGGTGCGGCAGCGGGCGCCGGCCGCCGGGAACACAACCCAGCCGCCCACCGGGCGGCGGGACGCCCGCCCCAACCCCCCGACCCCAGAAACACC
>NZ_JBEXPH010000096.1:0-32367 GCF_040611955.1 Streptomyces sp. NPDC006510
CAAGATCAACCAGGCGGAGGGCGTCGGGCAGCGCGAACCCGATCTGGGCTTTGCGTGGGCGGTCTACATGTGGGCGTCGGGGCGGACGCTGGACGTAGCTCGGCGATCCGCTCCTCGGCCCGCCATGCGTCACCGGCACGGGCCCGCGTCAGCTCCGCGACCTGACGGCCGGCCTCCCGATCCCAGCTGCGCATCAGATACGCACCGGTCACGGCGGCCGCCGCCGCGGCGGCGGCCAGACCGCGCAGGACCAGGGGCTCGGCAAGCAGCCAGGTGCTTCCGGCACAGAGGACCGAGACTCCGACGACTGCCGACGGCGGAAGGATTCTGTGCAGAGGTGGCGAATGGCGATGACGTCCACGTGGCATGGCCTGAAATTTACCGTGTGTACGGGGCACTTGGGGGGCCGCCCGCCAATCTGTTCCCTGCCGGTTACCTGACGGCCCCCATTCCCCCCGATTCCTACTTCTCGATCAGGCCCTTCGACCGCAGATAGTCCTTGGCCACATCGGCGGGCTTTGCGCGCTCCGCGTCGATCTTGCGGTTCAGTTCCGCGAGATCCTCCGTGGTGAGCGCCTTGGTGAGCTTGCCGAGTGCGTCGGCAATGTCCTGCGAACCGGCGTCCTCGGCATTGAGGACCGGCAGTACGTTGTCGGCGTTCTGGAGCTTCTTGTCGTCCTCCAGGAACACCAGGCCGTAGCTGTCCAGCACCGCGTCCGTGGTGGTGGTGAGGACCAACTGGGCCTTGCCGTCCTTGACCGCCTGCTTGGACTGCGGAGTACCGACTCCCTTGGGGTCGATACCGGTGACATCGATGCCGTACGTCTTCTTCAGACCCGGTGCGCAGAACGGCCGCACCTCGCACTCGTCACCCGCCGCGATCTTCACTTCGGCCTTCGACCTGCCGAGGTCCGAAAGGGTCTTGAGCTTGTTCTTCGCGGCGAATTCCTTGGTCACCGCGAAGGCGTTCTGGTCGACGGCCGCACCGGCCGGGAGCACCTTCAGTCCGCGCGGGGTGGCGAGCTTCTCCAGTGCGGCGACCGTGGCCGCCGTGTCACCGGAGGCGACCGGCGCCTTCTCTGCCTTCTTCGGACCGTTCACCTTGGCATTGAGGAATTCGGCGATCGTCGCGGCATATTCGGGGACGACATCGATCTCGCCCTTCTCCAGGGACGGCTCGTACAGTTCCCGGTTCGCCACGGTGGTGATCGAGGTGCTGTATCCGGCGTCGCCCAGGATCTGCGCGTACAGCTCCGCGAGCACCTTGGACTCGGTGAAGGAGGCCGCGCCGACGACGAGCGAACCCTTCTTGCCGGAGCCCGCGGCGCCGCCGGAGGATGCCGAGTCCGCCTTGTCCTTCTCCAGGCTGTCGCCGCCGCAGGCGGCGAGCGAGCCGGCCAGCGCGACCATGCCGATGACCGCGCCGGCTATGCGCGAGGTCTTGCTCATTCTGTTCTCCGTTTCATGTGGCTGTCATGCGGCCGTCATGCCGTCCGGCGGCGGCGCAGCGGCGACAGCAGCCGGTCCAGGCCCACCAGCACCGCTTCCACCAGCAGCGCGAGCCCGGCGACCAGCACCGCTCCCGCGACCACCTGCGGTGTGTTGTACGTGTTGAACCCGGCGGTGATGATCCGGCCGAGGCCGCCCTGGCCGACCATCGCGGCGATCGTCGCCGTGGCGACCACCTGGACCGCGGCGGAGCGCAGCCCGGTCATGATCATCGGGTAGGCCAGCGGGAGCTCGACCCGGACGAAGAGCTGCCGGCCGGACATCCCCATGCCCCGCGCCGCCTCCGTCACCGACCGGTCGACCTCCGTCATCCCGACGTAGGCATTGGTCAGCAGCGGCGGCACGGCGAACAGCACCAGCGCGATGACCGTCGGCACATATCCGGCGTTGCGCAGCGGCGAGACCATGAAGAGGGCCAGCACCGCGAAGACCGGGACCGCCCGCCCCACGTTGGAGAGGTTGACGGCCAGCGCGCCCCCCTTCCCGATGTGCCCCAGGTACAGCGCGACCGGCAGCGCGATCGCGCACGCCAGGGCGAGCGCCACGCCGCTGACGTACAGGTGCTCACCGAGCCGGTGGGCCGCCCCGCTCTCCCCCGACCAGTTGGCTCCGGTGGTGAGCCAGCTCCAGGCCTCGCCGAGAACTCCCATGGGTCAGACCGCCTTTGCCACGGCGTCCGCGCCCGCGTGCGCGGCCCGTATTCGGGTCCAGGGGGTCAACAGCCGCTGCACACCGAGCAGCAGCAGATCCGCGACGACCGCGAGCAGTACGCACAGGACCGAGGCGGTGAGCACCTGGGCCTTGAAGAAGCTGGGGAGCGCGTCCCCTATGAGATTGCCGAGGCCGCCCCTGCCGATGATCGAGCCGACCGTCGTCAGCGCGATCGTCGACACCGTGGCGATCCGCACACCGGCCATCAACGCGGGCATGGCCAGCGGGAGTTCGACCTCCCACAGCAGCCGCACCGGCCCGTACCCCATCCCCTTCGCGGCTTCCTTCGCCTCCTGGGGAACGGCTTCGAGACCCGCCAGGATGTTCCGCACGAGAATGGTCAGCGAATACAGCACCAGGCCGGTGACCACCAGCGCGGCGGAAAGCCCGAACAGCGGCAGCAGCAGCGAGAACATGGCGAGCGAGGGCACGGTGTAGAGGACCGTCGTCAGTCCGAGCACCGGTCCGGCGAAACGGCGGCTGCGACGCGCGAGCAGCGCCAGCGGAAAGGCCACCAGGAGTCCGATCAGCACCGAGACCGCGGTGATCCAGATGTGCTGGACCGTGGCATCGGTCAACTCCTGGCTGCGGGAACGGAGATACTCCCCGCAGATCCAGTCGTTCGTCACCAGGCAGTTCTGTCCCGCGGCCATCCTTCCCCACCTCCCGGTCACCGCTTCGTACGTATGTCTGGCGACCCTATCCTCGACCACTGACAATCGCGGAGACCGTTGTATTCCAGCAACACGTCCTTCACAGAACACGCGCCACAATGGGGAACCATGATCCGTTTCGAGCACGTCACCAAGCGGTACGCGGACGGCACCACCGCCGTCGACGACCTTTCCTTCGAGGTCGCCGAGGGTGAACTGGTCACGCTCGTCGGACCGTCGGGGTGTGGCAAGACGACCACCATGAAGATGGTGAACCGGCTGATCGAACCGAGCGAGGGCCGGATATTCCTCGACGGGGACGACATATCCGCCATCGACCCCGTCCGGTTGCGCCGCCGTATCGGATATGTCATCCAGCAGGTGGGGCTCTTCCCGCACCGTACGGTCCTGGAGAACACCGCGACCGTCCCCCATCTCCTGGGCTGGAAACGGGAAAAGGGACGGGAACGCGCGGCCGAACTCCTCGACCTCGTCGGACTTGACCCTTCCGTTTATGGCGACCGCTATCCGGAACAGCTCTCCGGCGGTCAGCGCCAACGCGTCGGTGTGGCAAGGGCACTGGCCGCGGACCCGCCGGTACTGCTGATGGACGAGCCTTTCGGCGCGGTCGACCCGGTCGTACGGGAACGGCTGCAGAACGAATTCCTGAAACTTCAGGAACAGGTCCGTAAAACCGTCCTGTTCGTCACGCACGACATCGAGGAAGCGGTCCGGCTGGGCGACCGGATCGCCGTCTACGGGCAGGGTTCCATCGAGCAGTTCGACTCCCCGGCCACCGTGCTCGGCGCACCCGCCACGCCCTATGTCGCGGACTTCGTCGGCGCCGACCGCGGCCTCAAGCGGCTCTCCGTCACCCCCATCGAGGAAGGCGACCTCGACCAGCCGCCCGTCGTCCACCTCGACGACTCCCTGACGAAGGCGACCGCACGGCTGCGGGCCGAGGGCGCGCGCTGGGCCGTCGTACTGGACGGCCAGGACAATCTGCACGGCTGGATCCCGGCCGACGGCACCGCGGCCGGGGCCGAGGACACGGTGCGCGCGCACGCCCGCAGGATGGAGGCGTGGCTGCCCGTCGGCGCCCCGCTCAAGCAGGCGTTCGCCACCATGCTCCAGCACGACGCGGGCTGGATCGCCGTCATCGACGCGGAGAGCACCGGCCGGTTCCTCGGCGTGCTCACCCCGGCCCGGCTGCACGAGGCGCTGCGCCGCTCGATCGACGCGGACGCCCAGGACGTCCCGCGCGCCGAGGTGGCGGTCGAGACCGTGGAGAGCGTCACCAAGGCCGCCGCGCGGTGAACCGGGCGTCCCCGGCGCACCACGTGGCGGCCCGCGTCAGTTCTCGCTGAGCCGGCTGCTCATCCAGTCCAGCGCCGAAGGAATCTCCCGCCGCCAGGTGTTGAAGTTGTGGCCGCCGCTGTCGAGCACGATCGACGAGACCTGGGCGGGCGACTTCACCTTGGCGATGAACTGCTGGGTGGACCGGTAGTTCCCCTCACCGTGCCTGGACGTCGTGACCAGGAAGGACGAGTCGGGATGCTTCGGCATGTGGTCCAGGCTCCACATCAGATCGGCGCGGTTGCGCGCCCCCTGGTCGCCGTGGAAGAGGTCGCCGGTCGTCGGGTCCTCGGCCGCCTTGTAGTACGCGGAGAGCCCGACGCTCGCGACGAACCGGTCCGGGTGGTGGAGACCGATCTTCAGCGCGCAGTAACCGCCGGTCGAATTGCCCATGATGCCCCAGTTGTGGGCCAGCTTGCCCACCCGGTACACGTCCGAGACCACCTGCGGCAGATCCTCGGCGAGGAACGTCTCGGTCTGCGGCCCGTCCTTCACGTCCACGCACTCGGTGTCGCGCGGCGGCGCCAGCGTCGGCCGCAGCATCACCAGGATCATCGGCTGTGCCTTGCCGGCCTTCACCCGTTCATGCGCCGTCCGCGGATACCCGAGACCCTTCAGAAGGTTCTCCGGAATGCCCGGGTAGCCGGTGAGGACGACGACGGCGGGGAACTTCCGGTGGGCGAACGCCGGCTGGAAGTACTCGGGCGGGAGGTACACGTACGCCGAGCTCTCGATGCCCGACCGCCGGCCCGAGATCACCACCTTGTCGATCCGCCCGCTCCTCGCCGGCCGCGAAGCGCCCGGCACGTCCGGCAGCTGCATCCCGACCCGGACGATGTTCTTGGCCGCCAGCGTCCCGGCCGCGTGGTCCGTGACGACGCCCAGGTCCTGCTTCTGGCCGAGCAGGTCGGCCCACGATCCGTAGAAGAGGAAGGAGTTGTTGGCCAGCAGACCCACCGAGGAGAAGACCATCGCCTGGGTCACCAGCAGCAGGCCGGCCCTGCCGAACACCGCGCGCACGCTGCGGCGGGCCAGCCTGGGCCAGAGCCAGATCGTGGCGGCGAAGAACAGCACCGCCAGCCCGATGACCAGTCCCAGGAAGATGTTGCTGGTAAGACCCATGGGGGTGAGCTTTCTTGTCTGGAAATTTCCGGCTGTCGGGTGAACCCCTGCTCCGGAAGCCTCGTCCTACAAGTCGCACATCGTCCGGAGGGCTACGGCCGAAGGACTCAAGAATCTCTCGCGGAACCACGGGAAGCGATGTCTGTCACGCTAGATGGGGATAAATCGGGATCGGTTCCGAGCCCCGTACGCAAGTTCGTCCGCGGCCCGCACCCCGCATCCGTACCGAAGCTGGTCGGTACCGCCTGCGCCGTCGTCGGCCTGATCGATGTCGCCGCCGGCGTCTTCCCCCGCTTCCGGCACAGCCGGATGCACACGCTCGCCGAGGTGCTGCCCGGCGCCCTCGGGCCGTTCGCCGCCGCGCTCTCGCTGAGCGCGGGGGTCCTGCTGCTGTTGCTCGCCCACGGCCTCAAGCGGCGCAAGCGGCGGGCCTGGCGGGCCGCCGTCGTGCTGCTGCCGGCCGGTGCGCTGGCGCAGTTCGCCTACCGGCACTCGGTCATCGGCACGCTCGTCTCGCTGGCGCTCTGCCTGCTGCTGGTCCGCAACCGCGGCGAGTTCGCCGCGCTCCCCGACCCCCGGAGCCGCTGGCGGGCCCTGGCCAACTTCGTGCTCCTCGGCGCGGGTTCGCTGGCCCTCGGTCTCGTCGTCGTCAGCGTGCATCCCGGCCGGGTCGTGGGCAGCCCCAGCATCGCCGACCGGCTCCAGCACGTGCTGTACGGAATGCTCGGCTTCGAGGGGCCCGTCGAATACGCCGGCGACACCTCCTGGACCGTGGCGTACTCCCTCGGCGCCCTCGGTCTGCTGACCGCCGTCACCACCATCTACCTCGCCTTCCGCCCCGAGCACCCGGCCGCCCGCCTCACCGAGGACGACGAGGCCCGGCTGCGCGCCCTGCTGGCGAAGCACGGCGGCCGCGACTCGCTCGGCCACTTCGCGCTCCGCCGCGACAAGGGCGTCGTCTTCTCCCCCAGTGGCAAGGCAGCCGTCTGTTACCGCGTCGTGTCCGGGGTGATGCTGGCGAGCGGCGACCCGATAGGCGACGTGGAGGCCTGGCCCGGCGCCATCGAGCGCTTCATGGACGAGGCCAGGGCCCACTCCTGGACCCCGGCCGTGATGGGCTGCAGCGAGACCGGCGGCGAGGTCTGGACCCGCGAGACCGGACTCGACGCCCTGGAACTCGGCGACGAGGCGGTGGTGGATGTCGCGGATTTCTCGCTCGCCGGGCGCGCGATGCGCAACGTACGCCAGATGGTGAAGCGCATTGAACGCCTCGGCTACGAGACCCGGGTCCGGCGCGTGAGCGACATCGGCGAGGCCGAACTGGCCCGCATCCGGCGGGCCGCCGCCGACTGGCGCGGCACCGACAACGAGCGCGGCTTCTCCATGGCTCTCGGCCGGATCGGCGACCCGGCCGACGGGGACTGCGTCATCGCCACCGCGCACAAGACCGACGAGCACACCGAAGACTCCCCCTACGGCGACCTGAAGGCCGTGCTCCACTTCGTCCCGTGGGGCCTCGACGGCATGTCCCTCGACCTGATGCGCCGCGACCGCTCCGCCGACCCCGGCATGAACGAACTGCTGATCGTCGCCGCCCTGCAGGCCTCCTCCCGGCTGGAGGTCGAGCGTGTCTCGCTGAACTTCGCGATGTTCCGCTCCGCGCTCGCCCGGGGCGAGAAGCTGGGCGCGGGACCGGTACTGCGGACCTGGCGCGGACTGCTGATCTTCCTGTCCCGCTGGTTCCAGATCGAGTCGCTGTACAAGTTCAACGCCAAGTTCCGGCCCCGCTGGGAACCCCGCTTCGTCGTCTACCGGACCGCCCGCGACCTGCCCCGCATCTCCCTCGCCGCCATGCAGGCGGAGGGCTTCGTGAACCTCGCCCTGCCCCGCCCCTTCGCCCGCCGCTTCCCGGCCCGCCGGCCCCTCCCCTGCGCCCACACCCGGGCCCCGGACCAGGAGCAGCACGCGCGCGCGGCGTAGCGCCGCGCCGTACGGGGCCTACGCTGGTCGCATGAGTACGTTGCGTGGACGAGGCACGGTCCAGGGCCTGCCGGAGTGGGACCGCTGCGCGGTCATGGGTGTCGTGAACGTGACCCCGGACTCCTTCTCCGACGGAGGCCGCTGGTTCGACACCACGGCCGCGGTCAAACACGGCCTCGACCTGGTCGCCGAGGGCGCCGACCTGATCGACGTCGGCGGCGAGTCGACCCGCCCCGGCGCCAGCCGGGTGGACGCGTCGGAGGAGCTGCGGCGCGTGGTCCCGGTGGTCAGGGGGCTGGCGTCCGAAGGGGTCACGGTCTCCGTGGACACCATGCGGGCCCGGGTCGCCGAGGAGGCGGTCGCGGCCGGAGCCGCCCTGGTCAACGATGTGAGCGGCGGCCTCGCCGACCCGGACATGGTCCGGGTCGTCGCCGCGGCCGGCGCCCCGTTCGTCGTGATGCACTGGCGCGGCTTCAGCAAGTCCATGAACAGCCGGGCGGTGTACGGGGACGTCGTCGCCGAGGTCGTCGCGGAGCTGCGGGAGCGGATGGACGCCGTGGTCGCGGGCGGTGTCGACCCGGAACGGATCGTGATCGACCCAGGCCTCGGCTTCGCCAAGGACGCCTGCCACGACCTCTCCCTGGTCGCCCACCTCGACGAGCTGCGCGCCCTGGGCCGTCCGTTGCTGGTCGCCGCCTCCCGCAAACGTTTTCTCGGCCATGTGCTGGCGGGCGACGGCGCCGCCCCGCCGCCCGCCCGCGAACGCGACGCCGCCACCGCGGCGATCTCCGCGCTCTCCGCCCACGCGGGCGCCTGGGCCGTCCGGGTCCACGAGGTACGGGCCACGGCCGACGCCGTACGGGTCGCCCGCGCCGTCGAGGGAGCCGCGTGAGCGGGCCCCGCGACGAGCACGCGGAGGCGGCCGCCGACATCGCAGCCGTCGAGCAGGCCAACACCGCCTTCTACGAGGCGATGGAGCGCGGCGACTTCGAGGAGCTCTCCGGGCTCTGGCTGCCGGGCGAGGACCTCACCGTCTCCTGTGTCCACCCGGGCTGGCCGGTGCTGACCGGCCGCGGCGAGGTGCTGCGCAGTTACGCGCTGATCATGGCGAACACCGAGTACATCCAGTTCTTCCTGACCGACGTCGGGATCTCGATGACCGGCGACACGGCCCTGGTGACCTGCACGGAGAACATCCTCAGCGGCGGCCCCGCGGAGGACGGCAACGCCCTCGGGCCACTGGTCGGCCAACTCGTCGTGGCCACCAATGTGTTCCGGCGCACACCGGACGGCTGGAAGCTCTGGTCCCACCACGGCTCGCCCGTACTGACCGAAACCGGTGAGGAAGAGGACGAAGAGACACCCTCCTGACCGGGTGGTCGAGCGGATGTGCCCCCGCGAGGGGGTTGGAACCGGGCGGTGCGGGTATACGCGGCTACCAGTCCCGTGAGGCCGCGCCCACGGCCCCCGCGGGCGAGCACTGTCGGTGCTCGCAGGTAGATTCGAAAGAGAGCACCTTGCCGTCCGCACGCGGCCCCGTGCCTCTACGACCAACGACAGCAGGAGTGATTCACGTGGATCGTGTCGCGCTGCGCGGCCTCAAGGCCCGTGGGCACCATGGCGTCTTCCCCAAGGAACGGGAAGAGGGCCAGACCTTCATCGTGGACCTGGTGCTCGGCCTCGACACCCGCCCCGCGGCAGCCGCCGACGACCTGACGAAGACCGTGCACTACGGCATCGTCGCGGAGGAGGTCGTCGACGTGGTGCAGGGTGAACCCGTCGATCTGATCGAAACGCTCGCGGAGCGCATCGCCCAGAAGTGCCTCAAGCACGAAGGAGTCGAGGAGGTGGAGGTCGTGGTGCACAAGCCGGATGCGCCGATCACCGTCCCTTTCGACGATGTGACCATCACCATCACCCGGAGCCGAGTATGACCGCGTTTTCCACCGAAGGGCAGAGCGACCCGACCGTGCAGCCGGTGCCCGCCTCCGTGGTCGAGCAGGTGGACGCGGCGGACATCACTCTCTCCAACCCCAAGCGCGCCGTGATCTCCCTGGGCTCCAACCTCGGCAACCGCCTGGAGACCCTCCAGGGCGCCATCGACGCCCTGGAGGACACCCCCGGCCTGCGGGTCAAGGCGGTCTCCCCGGTGTACGAGACGGAGCCCTGGGGCGTCGCCCCCGGCTCCCAGCCCTCGTACTTCAACGCGGTGATCGTCGTGAAGACGACGCTCCCCCCGTCCTCCCTCCTGGAGCGCGGCCAGGCCATCGAGGAGGCCTTCGACCGGGTCCGCGAGGAGCGCTGGGGCCCGCGCACCATCGACGTCGACATCGTGGCGTACGCGGATGTCGTCTCCGACGACCCGGTGCTCACCCTCCCCCACCCCAGGGCCCATGAGCGGGCCTTCGTCCTCGCCCCGTGGCACGACATCGACCCCGAGGCCCAGCTGCCCGGCGCCGGCCCCGTCACGGAGCTGCTGGCCGGAGTCGGCCGGGACGGCGTACTGCCCCGGGCCGATCTGGAACTCCGTCTGCCCGAGTAGTCGTTAGGCTCGACGGATACGGATCACCGGCGCCACGGATCACCGGCGGCGGTGATCACGGCGACACGGATCACTGGCGGCGAAGGGCGGATCACTCGGTGAAGCAACTCAGGCTCGGGGTACTGGCCGGCCTCTTCGCCGCGGCCGGGGTGCTCTCCTGGGGCGGCGCCCGCCTCTGGGACTCCCTGGGCAGCCTGCCGAGCGTTCCCCTCGCCGCACCGATCGTGCTCGCGGTGATCGCCGTCATCCTGCTGGCGACGGCGCTCTCCATCCGTTCCCGGCTGCGCGCCCAGCGCGAGCGCCGGCCGGGAGCCAAGGGCGTCGAGCCGCTGATGGCGGCCCGAGCGGTGGTCTTCGGCCAGGCCAGCGCGCTGGTCGTCTCCCTGGTCTCCGGGATGTACGGCGGCACCGGCGTCTTCCTGCTCGGCTCGCTCGACATCCCGGCCCGCCGCGACCAGGCGATCTACGCGGGCTTCGCCGTCCTGGCGGGCATCGCGGTGGTCGCCGCGGCCCTCTGGCTGGAGCGCATCTGCAAGCTCCCGGAGGACGAGGACAACGACAAGAGCTCGGCGGCCGCATAGGGCCACCGAGCTCGGTCAACGACTCAGCGCGCCATGATCAGGCTCATGGCCTCGGCGCGCGTCGCGGGGTCACGGAGCTGTCCGCGCACCGCCGAGGTCAGCGTCTTCGCCCCCGGCTTGCGGATACCGCGCATCGACATGCACATGTGCTCGCACTCGACGACGACGATGACTCCACGCGGCTCCAGGATCTCCATCAGGGACTCGGCGATCTGCGTGGTGAGCCGCTCCTGGACCTGCGGGCGCCGGGCGTAGACGTCGACCAGCCGGGCCAGCTTGGAAAGACCGGTGATCTTGCCGGTGGTCGCCGGGATGTACCCGACGTGCGCGACGCCCCGGAACGGCACCAGGTGGTGCTCACAGGTGCTGAACACCTCGATGTCCTTGACCAGCACCATCTCGTCGTGGCCGAGGTCGAACGTGGTCGTCAGGACGTCCTCGGGCTCCTGGTGGAGGCCCGCGAATATCTCCTTGTACGCCCGTGCCACCCGACCCGGCGTCTCGCGCAGCCCCTCGCGGTCCGGGTCCTCGCCCACCGCGATGAGAAGTTCGCGTACGGCGGCCTCGGCCCGCTTCTCGTCGAACTCGCCGATCGAACCCTGGCCGTCCAGCGTCACCGGGTCGGTCATCTGTGCCTCGTTCCTCTGAGCTGTCACCCGCGCATACCTCCGCACGGGCGTACGAAAAAGCCGCGCCCCCACAGGCTAGAACCTGTGGGGTCGCGGCTTCCATTCCGGGCCCGGTGCGACTCCCGTGAAAGGGGCCACACCGGGGAACGGGACTCAGCTCTCGGGCCGGTCCTCCGGGACGACCTCGGTGGCCGGGACGGTGTCCGTGGGGACGGCCGTTCCGTTCGCCGTGGTGGCGCCGCTGGTGAGGGCGAGCTCCTTCGGCGAGAGCACCGGCGGCCGCGTCGACGGCGTACGCCGGGCGGAACCGGTCCACGCCGGACGGGCCGGGCGCTTCACGATCGGGGCGAAGATCTCGGCGATCTCCTCCTTGCCGAGCGTCTCCTTCTCCAGGAGCTGGAGGACGAGGTTGTCCAGCACGTCGCGGTTCTCGACGAGGATCTCCCACGCGTCGTTGTGGGCGGTCTCGATGAGCTTCTTGACCTCCTCGTCGACGAGCGCCGCGACCTCTTCCGAGTAGTCGCGCTGGTGGCCCATCTCCCGGCCCACGAAGGGCTCGGTGTTGTCGCCGCCGAACTTGATCGCGCCGAGCCGCTCGGTCATGCCGTACTGCGTGACCATCGCGCGGGCCGTTGCGGTGGCCTTCTCGATGTCGTTCGCAGCGCCGGTGGTCGGGTCGTGGAAGACCAGCTCCTCGGCCGCGCGCCCGCCCAGCATGTAGGCCAGCTGGTCGAGCATCTCGTTGCGCGTCGTGGAGTACTTGTCCTCCTCCGGGAGCACCATCGTGTAACCGAGGGCGCGGCCGCGGGAGAGGATCGTGATCTTGTGGACCGGGTCCGCCTGGGGGGAAGCCGCCGCGACCAGGGCGTGTCCGCCCTCGTGGTACGCGGTGATCTTCTTCTCCTTCTCGGACATGATCCGGGTCCGCTTCTGCGGGCCCGCCACGACGCGGTCGATGGCCTCGTCGAGCATCTTGTTGTCGATCAGCTTCAGATTGCCGCGCGCCGTGAGGAGCGCCGCTTCGTTCAGCACATTCGACAGGTCGGCACCGGTGAAGCCGGGCGTACGGCGGGCGACGGCGCCGAGGTCGACGTCCTTCGCGACCGGCTTGCCCTTCTGGTGCACCTTGAGGATCTCCAGGCGGCCCTGCATGTCCGGCCGGTCGACCGCGATCTGCCGGTCGAAACGGCCCGGACGCAGCAGCGCCGGGTCGAGGATGTCCGGCCGGTTCGTGGCGGCGATCAGGATGACGCCGCCCTTCACGTCGAAGCCGTCCATCTCGACGAGCAGCTGGTTCAGCGTCTGCTCGCGCTCGTCGTGCCCGCCGCCCATACCGGCGCCGCGGTGTCGGCCGACGGCGTCGATCTCGTCGACGAAGACGATCGCCGGGGCGTTCGCCTTGGCCTGCTCGAAGAGGTCACGGACCCGGCTGGCACCGACACCGACGAACATCTCGACGAAGTCGGAACCGGAGATCGAGTAGAACGGGACGCCCGCCTCGCCGGCGACGGCGCGTGCGAGCAGCGTCTTGCCCGTACCGGGAGGCCCGTACAGCAGGACGCCCTTGGGGATCTTGGCGCCGACGGCCTGGAACTTCGCCGGTTCCTGGAGGAACTCCTTGATCTCCTGGAGCTCCTCGACGGCCTCGTCCGACCCCGCGACATCGGCGAACGTCGTCTTCGGAGTGTCCTTGGTGATCAGCTTGGCCTTGGACTTCCCGAACTGCATGACCCGGGAGCCGCCGCCCTGCATCTGATTCATCAGGAACAGGAAGACGACCACGATCAGGACGAAGGGCAGCAGCGAGAGCAGGATCGAGATGAACGGGGACTGCTTCGACGGCGAGACCGTGTAGCCCTCGTCGATCTTGCCGCTCTCGAACTTCTGCTGCAGCGTGTCCGCGATCTGGACACCCTGGTTGCCGATGTAGCTCGCCTGGAACTTGGTGCCGGACTCGCCCGAGAGCTTCTGGCCCTTCTTCAACTCGATCTTGATGATCTGTTCGTCACCGGTGGTCAGCTTGGCCTGCGCCACCTGGTCCTTGCTGATCGCCTGGACAACCTTGCCGGTGTCCACCGATTTGTAGCCGCCCGACGAGCCGACGACTGTCATCAACACGACCACGGCGAGGACGGCCAGCACGATCCACATGACCGGCCCACGGAAGTATCGCTTCACGTCCATCCATACGGGGCGAAGCCGCCCCGTCCCTCCTGCCCGTAGGTAAATGCTGCTGTGAGAAAAGACTGTTCTTCGGACGGTACCCCAGCATTGTCACCCGCGACTGCCGGGGACGTCTGTCAAAACCCGCCTTCAAAGGCTCAACGGCGGGAATCCGGTGAAAGGTTCCCCGCCGCCGGCCCCGGTCGGTCCGGGCACCCCGGAGGGCTGGGCGGAGGTCAGCCCCCGTAGACGTGCGGGGCGAGCGTGCCGACGAAGGGGAGGTTGCGGTACTTCTCGGCGTAGTCGAGCCCGTAGCCGACGACGAATTCGTTGGGGATGTCGAAACCGACCCACTTGCAGTCGAGCGCGACCTTGGCCGCGTCCGGCTTGCGCAGCAGGGTGCAGATCTCCAGGGAGGCGGGCTCGCGCGAGCCGAGGTTCGACATCAGCCACGACAGGGTCAGGCCCGAGTCGATGATGTCCTCGACGATCAGGACGTGCTTGCCCTTGATGTCGGTGTCCAGGTCCTTGAGGATCCGGACCACTCCGGAGGACTGGGTGCCCGCGCCGTACGACGAGACGGCCATCCAGTCCATGGTGACGGGGGTGGACAGCGCGCGCGCCAGGTCCGCCATCACCATCACTGCGCCCTTGAGGACGCCGACGATGAGCAGGTCCTTGCCCGCGTACTCCGCGTCGATCTTCGCGGCCAGCTCGACGAGCTTCGCGTCGATCTCTTCCTTGGTGAGGAGCACCGACTGAAGGTCGGTGCCCATGTCCTTCTCGTTCACCCGCGTCTCTTTCTCTGCCTGCCGGGTCCGGGGTGGTGCCCCGGCACCTGCGCGGCCGCTCGCCTGCGTGTCAGCCGCTTGTGCTTCAGCTCTGCCGAATGACCAGTCTGCCACCCTGACGCATGGCTTCGACCCGTCCGGGCAGGTTGATGGCCCGCTGGCCGCGCCAGCCGGTGATCAGACGGTCGACTTCCTCGATGTGCCGGGCGAAGAGCGAACCGGCCGGAGAGCCCGCCTCCATGGCGGCCCGGCGCAGGACCCGGCGGCGTACGGCGGGCGGCAGCGCGTACAGCTTGGCGCACTCCAGCCGGCCCGCGTCGTCCCGTACCGCGCGGTCGGCCTCGGCGGCCCAGGTGTCCAGGGCGTCGGCGTCGTCGCGGGAGAGCTGGGCGGTACGGGCCAGGGCTTCGACGACCCCTTTGCCCAGCGCCTTCTCCAGTGCGGGCAGGCCCTCGTGGCGCAGCCGGGAGCGGGTGTAGGCGGGGTCGATGTTGTGCGGGTCGTCCCAGACGGGCAGGGACTGGACGAGGCAGGCCTTGCGGGCGGTCTGCCGGTCGAGCTGGAGGAAGGGGCGGCGGTAGCGGCCGGCCGGTCCCGACGCGGCGGCCATGCCGGAGAGCGAGCGGATGCCGGAGCCGCGGGCGAGGCCGAGCAGCACCGTCTCCGCCTGGTCGTCGCGGGTGTGTCCGAGCAGGACGGCGGCGGCGCCGTGCCGCTCGGCCGCCGCGTCCAGGGCGGCGTAGCGGGCGTCCCGGGCCGCGGCCTCGGGCCCGCCTTCGTGGCCGACCTGCACGGCGACGGCCTCGACCGGGTCGAGACGCATGGCGGTGAGGCGGTCGACCACCTCGGCGGCCCGGGTGTCGGAGCCGTCCTGGAGGCCGTGGTCGACGGTGATCCCGCCGGCCCGGACGGCGAGCTTGGGGGCCTCGAAGGCGAGGGCGGAGGCGAGGGCCATGGAGTCGGCGCCACCGGAGCAGGCCACCAGCACCAGCGGGGTGTCGGGGCGTTCGGGGAATGCGGCGCGCTGCCTGCCCGCACCGGCTTCGGCGAGCTCGGGGTGCGGGGTGCGCCGGGTGTGGTCGGCGCTTCGGGTGTGTTCGGTGAGTACGTCGTGGAGTACGCGGCGGACCGCCAGGCGTATCGCCGCGACCGCAGGATGGGGACCCATGTCCGGTGCCCTTCGTGAAGTTTGGGAGGTGCCTCGAAGTGCCGGACGGGAAGTGTGCCGTCACTCAGAGTGCGTCGATGGTGACAGAGGCAAGCCGTCCATCGAGCATTGCACGCCTTCCCATGCCCCTACGGTCCCTCGGATGGGTGATTACCGGCGCGTTCTCATCCTGTCGCTTGCCGTCGGACCGGTCATGATCAGGACTCTGCCTTACGGTGCACCCTCGCGATCCAGTCCGCGGGCTTCGCGATCTCCGCCTTGGTGGGCAGGGTGTTCGGCGAGGTCCACGCCCGGTTGAAGCCGTCCATGCCGACCTCGTCGACCACGGCCCGGACGAACCGTTCGCCGTCACGGTACTGGCGCAGCTTGGCATCGAGTCCGAGGAGCTTGCGCAGCGCCTGGTCGAGGCGGCCGGCGCCGCGCGCCCTGCGCTGCTGGAACTTCTCCCGGATCTCACCGACCGAGGAGACCACCTCGGGGCCGACGCCGTCCATCACGTAGTCGGCGTGACCTTCGAGCAGGGACATCACGGCGGTGAGCCGTCCGAGGATCTCGCGCTGGGCGGGGGTCTGGACGAGTTCGACCAGGCTGCGGCCGCCGTCCTCGCCCTCCTCGCCCTCGGGGCGGCCCCCGGCCAGGGACTGGGCGGCCTCGCGGAGCCGTTCCAGCACGGTCATCGGGTCGACGTCGGTCTCTTCGAGGAATGACTGGATCTCGCCCTGCAGATGGTCGCGGAGCCAGGGCACTCCGGTGAACTGGGTGCGGTGGGTCTCCTCGTGGAGCGCGACCCAGAGCCGGAAGTCGTGCGGGTCGACCTCCAGTTCACGCTCGACGTGCACGATGTTCGGGGCGACGAGCAGCAGCCTGCCGCCGCCGTCGGCCGAGACCGGGAGCTCGCGGGTGGCCGGGGCGAACGTCTCGTACTGGCCGAGGACCCGGGAGGCCAGGAACGACAGCAGCATCCCCACCTCGACGCCGGTCACCTTGCCGCCGACCGCGCCGAGCACGGCGCCGCCGGGGCCGCCCCCGCGCCGGTCCTGCATCTTCCCCAGCAGCGGGCGGAGCAGTTCGCGGAAGCCCGCGACATTGGCCTTGATCCAGCCGGCCCGGTCCACGACCAGGACCGGGGTGTCCTCCGGTTCGGTCCCCTCCGGGATCATCCGGGTGAAGGAACGGACGTGCTCCTCCGCGGCCTTGGCATGCCGGCGCAGCTCCGCGACGACCTCGCGGGCCTCCTCGCGGCTGATCTCCGGCCCCGGCCGCACAAGTCGGGTCGCGGTCGCGACCGCGAGATTCCAGTCGACCATCTCGGCACCACCGATGCTCGTCATGCGTCAACCGTACGTGCTCGGGTCCGTCCGCGGTGCGGTGTTGACCGGCTCAGCGGGTACCGACGGCGAGGGTGGTGGCAAGGGTGTCGAGGGCGGACTGGGCGTCGGACGGGGAGCTCGTGCCGGATGCCAGGAAGGCGAAGGCGAGCAGTCGCCCCTGCCGGTCGACGACCGTACCCGCGAGGGTGTTCACGCCGGTGAGGGTGCCGGTCTTGGCGCGGATCAGCCCGGTGCCCGCGGACTTCCCGGTGTAGCGGCCGCTGAGCGTGCCGCTGAAACCGGCCACCGGGAGGCCGGTGAGGACGGGGCGCAGTTCGGGGTGGGCCGGGTCGGCCGCACGGGCGAGGAGGCCTGCCAGCAGCCCGGCAGTGACCTTGTCCTTGCGGTTCAGTCCGCTGCCGTCGGCGAAGTCGGCGCCGGTCAGCGGCAGGTGGAGCTTCCTGAGCTGTGCGGTGACGGCCCGTCGGCCGCCGGCGAAGTCGGCCGGTTCGCCCGCGGCGATGGCGGTCTGCCGGGCGAGTGCTTCGGCGATGTCGTTGTCGCTGTTGGTCAGGGCCCGTTCGACCAGGGCGGAGAGCGGGACGGAGCGGTGTTCGGCGACCTTCCGGGACCCGGCGGCCGGGCGGCCGGGCTTCGGGTCGGCCACAGCGGCGATCCCCGCGTCGTCGAGGAGCTTCGCGAAGCTACGGGCGGCGTCACCGGCCGGATCGTCGCTGCGCGGGGCGGGTCCGCTGTCGGTGCTGTCGAGCCTGCCCTCGTCGAGCATCAGGGCGCTGACGGGCGCGATGTTCTCGTTGCGGCCGATCGGGTGCCGGGCCGGACCCGAGTAGCGGGAGGTGTCGTAGGCGAGGCGGACCTTCTCCACGCCGCGGTCCTTCAGGGCGCGGGCGGTGTCGGCGGCCAGCCGGCGCAGGGCGGCCTTGTCGAGGGTGGGGTCGCCGCCGCCGACCAGGGTGAGGGCGCGGGAGTCGTCGGACGCCCGGACCGTCGTGGCGATGCGGTGGTCGGGGCCGAGGGCACCCAGGGCGGCGACCGCGGTGGCGATCTTGACGGTGGAGGCGGGCGTCATGGGTGCGCCGGCGCCCTGGCCGTACAGCCGCTCACCACTGGCGGTGTCGATGACGACGGCGGTGCGCCGGGTGCCCAGGGCGGGGTCCTTCAGCAGCGGGCCGAGGGCGGCGCGGAGGGCGGCGGCTGCGCCGTCCGGGGTGTCGCGGGTGTCCGGTGCGGAGTTGTCGACGGCGGCGGAGAGCGCCGCGAGAACGGGCGGGGCGCTGGGCGCGGAGTCCGGTCCGGAGGGCGCGGCGGTCTCGTGATGTGCGCCACCTGTACGGTTCCGGGCGGCGGCCCAGTCCGTCTCGGCCTTACGCTGACCCGAGTCCCAGGGGCCGGCGGCAAGGACGACGCCGGCTGCGAGCGCCAGGCCGAGGCCGGCGGAGACGGCGGTGAACTGCCGGTCGTTCAGTCCCTTCAACCTGATCACGGCGCCCCGGCGGGTGAGCCTGCTCAGCTTGTCCAGCGGGTTGACCGACGGTCTTTTCACCGGCTCGTCCACCGTTGACCAGCCCCTTTCGCGAGCACACATCTGCGTGGGGGACACTTAATCACCAGTCGTATGTGTTGATCATGGAGGAGCCACCCGTGGAGTTCGACGTCACCATCGAGATCCCGAAGGGTTCGCGGAACAAGTACGAGGTGGACCACGAGACCGGTCGGATCCGCCTGGACCGTCGACTCTTCACCTCGACCAGCTACCCGGCGGACTACGGCTTCGTCGAGAACACCCTCGGCGAGGACGGCGACCCGCTGGACGCGCTGGTCATCCTGGACGAGCCGACGTTCCCCGGCTGCCTCATCAAGTGCCGCGCCATCGGCATGTTCCGGATGACGGACGAGGCCGGCGGCGACGACAAGCTGCTGTGCGTGCCGGCCTCCGACCCCCGGGTGGAGCACCTGCGCGACATCCACCACGTGTCGGAGTTCGACCGCCTGGAGATCCAGCACTTCTTCGAGGTCTACAAGGACCTGGAGCCCGGCAAGTCCGTCGAGGGCGCCGACTGGGTCGGCCGCGCCGAGGCCGAGGCCGAGATCGAGGCCTCCTACAAGCGCCTTGAGGCGCAGGGCGGCGCGCACTGACCCGAGGGTCGTGACACGGTTCCGTTTCCACGGTTCCGTACCGGGAACGGGCGGTACTCCTTACGACGGAGTGCCGCCCGTTTCGCATGCCCGCCCGGCCACGGACCGCCCTCTTCCGCCCGCACCCCGGTCCGTGACCATACTGGGCACAGGCGCAGCCGAATGACGCGGCCGAGGAGGAGCGAGGACCAGTGGTGGCGGAACAGGGCGGTCCGGAGGACCAGAAGCCCCAGTCCGACGAGGCGCGCAGCGCCTTCGTACCGCCGACCGGGGTGGGCAGGCGCACGCCCGCCTCCGAGGACGACCACCCGACGTCGGAGTTCGCCGTTCCGGCCGGTCTGGCGACCGAGCCCCAGGGGTCGGGAGCGGGTTCCGCTTCGGGCTCGGGTCCGGGTTCGGGCTCGGGTTCGGAGACGATCGGTTCTGCCTTCGCCCCGCCGCGCACCTACAGCGCCCAGCACTCGCCGCCCGCCTTCACCCCGGCCCACGGCAGCCCGATGATCCGGCTGACCAAGGAGGCCCCCTGGCAGGACCGGATGCGCACGATGCTGCGGATGCCGGTCGCCGAGCGCCCGGCGCCGGAGCCGGTGCAGAAGCCCGACGAGGCGGGGCCCGCGGTACCGCGCGTGCTCGACCTGACGCTGCGTATCGGGGAGTTGCTGCTGGCCGGCGGCGAGGGCGCCGAGGATGTCGAGGCGGCCATGTTCGCGGTGACCCGCAGCTACGGCCTGGACCGCTGCGAGCCCACGGTCACCTTCACCCTGCTGTCGATCTCGCACCAGCCCTCGCTGGTCGACGACCCGGTGACGGCGAGCCGTACCGTACGCCGCCGCGCCACCGACTACACCCGGCTGGCCGCCGTCTTCCGGCTGATCGACGACATCACCACCGAGGACGTCGAGGTCTCGCTGGAGGAGGCCTACCGGCGGCTGGCGGAGATCCGGCGCAACCGGCACCCGTACTCCGGCTGGCTGCTGACACTGGCCGCCGGTGGTCTCGCGGGTGCGGCGTCGGTGCTGGTCGGCGGTGGTCCGCTGGTGTTCCTGGTGGCGGCGGTCGGCGCGATGCTCGGCGACCGGCTCGCCTGGCTGTGCGCCGGGCGGGGGCTGCCGGAGTTCTACCAGTTCGTGGTGGCGGCGATGCCGCCGGCCGCACTGGGGGTGGCGCTGACCCTCACCCACTGGTCGGACCTGCGGCCGTCCGCGGTCATCACCGGTGGGCTGTTCGCGCTGCTGCCGGGGCGGGCCCTGGTGGCGGGGGTGCAGGACGGGCTGACCGGTTTCTACATCACCGCGGCCGCGCGGCTGCTCGAAGTCATGTACTTGTTCATCGGCATCGTCGTCGGCGTGCTGCTGGTGCTGTATCTGGGGCTTCAGCTGGGCGCGCAGCTGAACCCCGAGGCCAGGTTCGTCCCGCACGACCGGCCGGTGGTGCAGATCCTGGCGTCGATGGCGCTCTGTTTCGCCTTCGCGATCCTGCTCCAGCAGGACCGGTCCACGGTGCTGGCGGTGACCCTCAACGGTGGTGTGGCCTGGGTGATCTACGGGGCGATGGCCCGCACCGGCAATATCTCGCCGGTGGCGGCGACGGCTACGGCGGCCGGTCTGGTGGGTCTGTTCGGGCAGCTGTTCTCGCGCTACCGGTACACCTCGTCGCTGCCGTTCATCACGGCGGCGATCGGCCCGCTGCTGCCCGGTTCGGCCACGTACTTCGGTCTGCTGGCCGTGGCACAGGGAAGGGTGAACACCGGGCTCGCCTCGCTGTCGACCGCGGTGGCCACGGCGCTGGCCATCGCGATCGGGGTGAACCTGGGAGGGGAGATCTCCCGGCTGTTCATGCGGGTGCCGGGAGCGGTCGGCGGGGCCAACCGCCGCGCGGCCAAACGGACGCGCGGCTTCTGAGGCCCGCGACGGCCGGGGCGTACGCCGGGGCCGCCGCGCACGTCAGCGCTTGGCGTGACGGCCGCGCTGACCCGAGGGCGGGGTGCCCCCGGCGGACGGGCCCTGGCCCTCGCCGCCGCCGGACGCCGCTTCCTTCTTCGACTTGGAGCGGGCCCGCAGGAACTCGATCGCGATCGGCACCACCGAGATGAGCACGATCAGGATCAGCATCGCCTCGATGTTCTCGTGGACGAAGTCGATCTTGCCGAGGGCCGAGCCGAGCAGCGTGACACCGACGCCCCAGAGCACTCCACCGACGATGTTGAACACGATGAACGAGCGGTAGTTCATCCGGCTCACACCGGCGATGATCGGGGTGAACGTACGCACCACAGGCACGAAGCGGGCCAGGATCAGCGACTTCGGGCCGTACTTCTCGAAGAAGTCGTGCGCCTTCTCGACGTTCTCCTGCTTGAAGAGGCGGGAGTCCGGGCGGTTGAAGAGCGACGGGCCGACCTTGCGGCCGAAGAGATAGCCCACCTGGTCGCCGATGATCGCCGCCAGCGCCACCAGGAGGCAGACCAGCCAGAGCGGAGTGTCCAGCTGGCCGGTGGTCACCAGCAGCCCCGTGGTGAACAGCAGTGAGTCCCCGGGAAGGAAGAAACCGATCAACAGTCCGGACTCGGCGAACACGATGAGGAGGACGCCGGGAAGTCCGAAGTTGTTGATCAGAAAGTCCGGGTCCAGCCAGCTCGGGCCGAGCGCAAGCGTATTCAAGGGTCCGGGGCTCCTGGATCGATCGATGGCGGCTGCGTGGCCGCCCAAAGCTATCAACGCAGGATGACGCCCCCGGGTTCCAGATGGCCCGCGCGAGAACGCACACCGGGTCACTCGGGGATGCACACCCGGCGAACCGGGGCAAAGCTTTCTCCAGGAGGTGCCACACGATGGGCATTGAGGATTACGGCGGCGGGCAGACGGAACAGTCGGACGTCCTGGTCGTCACCACGAACGACGTACCGGGCTACCGGGTGACCCAGGTGATCGGGGAGGTGTTCGGCCTGACGGTCCGCTCCCGCCATCTGGGCAGCCAGATCGGCGCCGGGCTGAAGTCCATGATCGGCGGCGAGCTGAAGGGGCTGACCAAGACCCTCGTCCAGACCCGCAACCAGGCGATGGAACGGCTCGTCGAGCAGGCGAGGGCCCGGGGCGCCAACGCGGTGCTGATGATGCGCTTCGATGTGACCGAGGCGGCCGACGTGGGCACGGAGGTGTGTGCGTACGGAACCGCGGCCGTGATCAGCAGGACCTGAGCGGGCACGGGTGCGGGGGCGCCCCCCCGCACCCGTGCCGGTCACGCCGGGCGCCGGGCGTTGGCGTCGATCGCGTCCCGCAGATGCTCGGCCAGGCCCGGCCGCATCGACTCGTAGAACGCGCGGAACCGCGGGTCGGACACATACATCTCGCCGAGCCCCTGGTGCATCTCGGCGGTGCACTCGTAGAACCACTTGCCGATGTGGAGCCGGTGGGCCTCGGCCAGCTCCATCGCCCGCTCACCGGTGGCCGGCTCCCCGGCCTCCATCAGCGCGTCGTAGGCGGCGCCCCACTCGGCGACCTCCGCCTGCATGCGCTTCCAGTCGTCCTTGGTGTACCGGGCGGCCCGGCGCTGCGACTCGGCGTACGCGGCGGTGCCGCCCCAGCGGTGTTCGGCCTCCTCCGCGTGCTCCTCGGGGTCCTTGTCCCCGAAGACCTCGAACTTCTCCTCGGGCGTGAGGTTGATGCCCATCTTCCGTGCCTCCATGGCTGTTTCGACGGCGGCGGCCATCTTTCGCAGTTCGGCGATCCGGTCGGACAACAGCCGGTGCTGGCGCCGCAGATGCTCCTGCGGGTCCGCCTTCGGATCGTCGAGCAGTACGGCGATCTCGTCGAGCGGGAAGCCGAGCTCCCGGTAGAACAGGATCTGCTGCAGCCGGTCGAGATCACCGTCGTCGTAGCGGCGGTGACCGGCGTGGCTGCGCCCGCTGGGCGAGAGCAGTCCGATGCCGTCGTAGTGGTGCAGGGTGCGCACCGTGACTCCGGCGAATCCGGCGACCTGTCCCACGGGGTACTCCATGGCTCCCCCGCTCCCTTCTCCGATCGGGTACGTCCCGAGCCTGAGCCCTGACGCGACGTGAGGTGCAAGCCCGAAGCGCCGCCACCCTGGCGCCATTCGAGCAGTTATGTGCCTTTTGCATCGTTATGGTGAGCCGGTTGCCACCGATTCCTCCGCTCTCGCCGGACCCGCCCCCCGGCCCGCCTGGCTGCTGATGACCGGGCGGGCGCAGATGCAACTGCACGAGGACGGTACGCCGCTGAGGTGAGCCCGGCATCCGGCCCGACGCGCCGGATGCCCGACCCTTCCGTATCGTCGCATCCGTATGGATTCGTCCCCGTCAGGTTCGTCGGAGGATTCCGCGATGCCCACGCCCGTCAACGTCGCCGTCATCTACTACTCGTCGACCGGAACCGTCGCCACGATCGCCAAGGCCATGGCGCAGTACGCCGAGAAGGCCGGCGCCGAGGTACGGCTGCGCAAGGCCGGGGAGCTCGCCCCGCAGGCGGCCATCGACTCCAACCCGGCCTGGGCGGCCAATGCGAAGGCCACCGCCGACATCGCCGAGGCCTCGCCCGACGACATGATCTGGGCGGACGCCGTGATCCTCGGTACGCCGACCCGGTTCGGCAACGTCACCGCCCAGCTCAAGCAGTTCCTCGACACCCTGGGCGGCCTCTGGCAGGCGGGCCGTCTCGCGGACAAGGTCTACAGCGGCTTCACCTCCACCAGCACCGCGCACGGCGGCCAGGAGTCCACGCTGCTCGCGCTCTACAACACGATCCACCACTTCGGCGGCATCCTGGTCGCCCCCGGCTACACGGACCCGTCGAAGTTCGTCGACGGCAATCCGTACGGCACCTCGCACGTGGCCGGCCAGGGCGACATCCCGGTCGGCGAGCAGACCCTGACCGCCGCCCGGGTCCAGGCCGAGCGGGTCGTGAAGTTCACCCGGGCCGTCAAGGAGGGCCTCGCCGCAGAGAACTGACGGCACTTCCGGGAGCCGGCCCGCACCTCCGGAAGCCGATTGCACCGCACACCGACAGGACCGCCGCGCGTCACGAAAGACCGCCGAGAGCCGAGAAGGGCTGCCCGCCGATGCCTCTCCACAAGGGTTCGTCCCCGAGCACCGAACCGTCCGAACAGCGCCGCAGGCTCGCCCTCAATCCGTTCTACGGGGAGGCCGACCCGGCTGCCGGCATGGAGTCGGCGCCGCCCCGGCACCGGCTGCCCGACGGGCCGATGCCGCCGTCCACCGCGTACGGCCTGGTCCATGACGAGCTGATGCTCGACGGCAACTCCCGGCTCAACCTCGCCACCTTCGTCACCACCTGGATGGAGCCCCAGGCCGGGGTGCTGATGGCCGAGTGCCGCGACAAGAACATGATCGACAAGGACGAGTACCCGCGCACGGCCGAGCTGGAGCGGCGCTGCGTGGCGATGCTCGCCGACCTCTGGAACGCCCCCGATCCCTCGTCCGTCGTGGGCTGTTCGACGACCGGCTCCAGCGAGGCCTGCATGCTCGCGGGAATGGCGCTGAAACGCCGCTGGGCGGCCAGGAACGCCGACCGCTACCCGGCGACCGCCCGGCCGAACCTGGTCATGGGCATCAATGTGCAGGTCTGCTGGGACAAGTTCTGCACCTTCTGGGAGGTCGAACCGCGGGTGGTCCCGATGGAGGGCGACCGCTTCCATCTGGACCCGCAGGCGGCGGCCGACCTCTGCGACGAGAACACCATCGGCGTCGTCGGCATCCTCGGCTCCACCTTCGACGGTTCGTACGAGCCGGTCGCGGAGCTGTGCGCGGCTCTGGACGCCCTTCAGGAACGCACCGGCCTCGACATCCCGGTCCATGTGGACGGGGCCTCCGGGGCGATGGTGGCGCCGTTCCTGGACACGGACCTGGTGTGGGACTTCCGGCTGCCGAGGGTGTCCTCCATCAACACCTCCGGGCACAAGTACGGCCTGGTCTACCCGGGCGTCGGCTGGGTGCTGTGGCGCTCGCCCGCCGAACTGCCCGAGGAGCTGGTGTTCCGGGTCAACTACCTGGGCGGCGACATGCCGACCTTCGCGCTGAACTTCTCCCGGCCCGGCGCACAGGTGGTGGCGCAGTACTACACCTTCCTGCGGCTGGGCCGGGACGGCTTCCGGGCCGTCCAGCAGGCGTCCCGGGACGTGGCCCGCGGGCTCGCGGAGCGGATCGAGGCGATCGGCGACTTCCGGCTCCTGACCCGGGGCGACCAGCTGCCCGTCTTCGCGCTGACGACCGCGCCGGACGTGACGGCGTACGACGTCTTCGACGTGTCGCGGCGGCTGCGCGAACAGGGCTGGCGGGTACCGGCGTACACCTTCCCGGCCAACCGGCAGGACCTGGCGGTACTGCGGGTGGTGTGCCGCAACGGCTTCTCGTCGGACCTCGCCGAGCTGCTGATGGAGGACATCGGGCTGATCCTTCCCGATCTGCGCCGCCAGCCGCACCCGCTGAGCCACGACCGGCAGATGGTGACGGCGTTCCACCACTGAGCCGGATCAGCGCCCGGTCACTCGTCGTCGCCGGGGTCCGGGACCCCCGTCGCGTACGGGTTCTCCTGCCCCTCGGCGAGCACCCCGACGAAGGTCTCGCCCTCGCCCGCGAAGGTGTACGCCCCGCCCTCGATGCGGGCGATCAGCCCGCGCGTCCACTCGGCGCCGGCGTCCGCCGAGTGGACCCACATGTTCATGATCTCGCCGATGTGGCCGATCGCCTCGGGCCCGGCCTCCGGTACGTAGTGCTCGGTGACCGTGGCCCGCCAGGCGGCGAGACCGGCGACCCGCTCCTTGAGCAGCGCGACCGCCTCCGACCGCTCCAGGTCGACGATCCCGCCGAGCGCCGCCGACAGCATGTCCGGCTTCTGGTCGTACGAGGTCAGCGCCGAGCGCAGCAGCGCGAAGTACTCCTCGTCGCCCCGCTCGGTGATCTCGTACTCGGTACGCGGCGGGCCGCCCGCCGTGCTCGGGGCGGTCTCGTGGGCGATCAGCAGGCCCTGCTTCGCCATCTGCTTCAGTGCGTGATAGACCGAACCGGGCTTGGCGTTGGACCACTCGTGCGCACCCCAGTACTCCAGGTCGTTGCGGACCTGATAGCCGTGCGCCCGGCCGTGCTGGCGCACGGCGCAGAGGACCAGCAGCCGGATCGCGGACATCACGCACTCCTTCTACTCAACTTTGATTAGAGTAGCCCTTCGCCTCGGCGACCAGCTCGAACGCGGTCCGGCCGTCCAGGGACTCCCGGATGATGTCGGCGTGCCCGGCGTGCCGGGCGTGCTCCTCGACGAGATGGCCCAGCAGCCACCTCATCGAGACCCGCTCGCCCTTCGGGAACCAGGGCGCTTCCGGCAGCGGGAAGGTGTCGTCCAGGCTGGGCACCGAGCGGATGAACTCCTCCACCTCGACCACGACTCCGTCCCAGAACTTCAGCATCTGCTCCACCGTCTCGTCGCCGACGAGCCGGAAGCTGTCCGCCCAGTTGCTTTCGTTCCGGACGGTCTCGTTCGGCCGCTGCTGGGCCATCCGCAGCCAGTTCAACTCGGTCTCGGCGACATGCTTGACCAGTCCGGACAGGGAGAGCGCGCTGGCGCTGGGGCGGCTCGCCGCCTGCTCCTCGGTCAGCCCGATCACGGAGCGCCGGATCGCACCGCGCTGGGCCTCGATGAAGGAGAGGAACATGCCGCGCTCGTCGCCGGGGGCTTCCGAGGGAACGTGAGTGACCATGGTGTCCGCCTTGATGATCCGTGCCGGTTCTTCCTGACACCGGCCAAGCTACGGCCCATTGAGGTCAGTTCCTGTCCTCAATCAGAAATGGCCCGGTCAGAAGAAATGGCCCGGTCAGAAAGGGAACACGGTCCGGCCGTGCTGGATGGAGATCCACCTCCGGGTGGTGAAGGCGTCGACGGTCGCCTCGCCGTTCAGCCGGCCGATCCCGGAGCACTTCTCGCCGCCGAAGGCCACCTGCGGATCGTCCTGGACGGTGGAGTCGTTGACGTGGAACATCCCGCTGACCACGCGCCGCGCGAACCGCACCCCGCGTTCGGCGCTGCGGGTGTGCACGGCGCCGCTCAGCCCGTACGGGGTGTCGTTGGCGATCCGTACGGCCTCGTCCTCGCCGTCGAACGTCACCAGCAGCGCCACCGGGCCGAATATCTCCTGGGAGAGCAGCGGGGAACCCTCGGGGAGTCCGGCGAGCACGGTCGGCTCCACGAGGTTGCCGCGGGTCCGGCCGCGGACGAGCGCGGTGGCCCCCTCGGCGACCGCCCGGTCGACCAGGGCGGTCAGGGCATCGGCCTGGAAGGTGTTGATGACCGGGCCGATCCGGGTCTCCGGGTCGCGCGGGTCACCGGTCTTCAGCGCGGCCACCCTGGCGGTGAACTTCTCGGTGAACTCCCGCTCGACGCGGCGGTCCACCAGGATGCGGTTGGCGGCCATGCAGACCTGCCCCTGGTACACGAAGCGACTGAAGACGGCGGCGTCGACCGCGTAGTCGATGTCCGCGTCCTCCAGCACCACCAGGGCGCTGTTGCCGCTGAGTTCGAGGATCGTCCGCTTGAAGTGCCCGGCCGCGACCGCGCCGACCCGGCGGCCGACCCGGTCCGAGCCCGCGAACGAGATCACCCTGGGTACGGGGTGCTCTATGAACGCGTCCCCTATCTCGGCAACATCGGTGATCACGATGTTGAGCAGTCCGGCGGGCAGTCCGGCATCCTCGAAGATCTTCGCGAACAGCGCGCCGCCGACGACCGGGGCGTTCTGATTGGGCTTGACGACGACCGCGTTGCCGAGCGCGAGGGCCGGTGCGATGGACTTCATCCCCACCAGGAAGGGGAAGTTGAAGGGGCTGATCACCCCGATGACGCCGACGGGCAGCCGGTAGAGGCGGTTCTCCTTGCCGTCCGCCAGGGCGGGCGGGAGGCTGCCCGGCGGGTGCAGCGCCCGACGGATCGCGTCACGCAGGAACTCCTTGGCGACACGGACCTCGTACTCCGCCTTGACCCGGGTGCCGCCCAGTTCATCGGTGATCGCGTCGACTATGTCGTCGTGCAGTTCCGCGGTGATGCGCAGTGCGCGTTCCAGGACCTCGCGGCGCTCGTACGGTCCGGTGGTGGCCCAGGACCGCTGGGCGCGCTCGGCGGCGCGGTAGGCCAGGTCGACCTCCTGCGCGGTGGCGATGGTGATCGCGGCGAGTTTCTCCCCGTTATAGGGGTTGAAATCGATGATGTCCCACGAGCCGGTTCCGGTCCGCCACTCACCGTCGATGTACTGGTCGGCCAGCTCGTAGAAGAAGGACATGCGATCCCTTAACTCAGGTGCAGACTCCGTCGAACCGTCATCGTACTGACGAATCAGATGAGTTGGAGCAGGCCACGGAGCAGATCGCGGCTCTCCTCCGGATCCGGGCTGTCCTCGTGCAGTCGCACCATGGCCTTTTCGTACTGAGCGACTTCTTCGGCCTTGTCCAGATAGAGCGCACTTGTCAGCTGCTCCAAATAGACAATGTCCGACAGATCGGATTCCGGGAATCGCAGCATCGTAAAGGAACCGCCCTCTCCGGCATGCCCGCCAAAACTGAAGGGCATCACCTGGAGAGTGATGTTGGGCTGTTCCGACATTTCGATCAGATGCCGCAGTTGCCCGCGCATCACTTCACGGTCGCCGTACGGCCGGCGCAGCGCCGCCTCGTCGAGCACGGCATGGAAATGGGGTGCGCGTTCGGCGACAAGGGCCTTCTGGCGCTCCAGTCGCAGCGCCACGCGGCGGTCGACCTCGACGGTGGGCGCGGCGCCCATGCCCCGGGTGACGACCGCGTGCGCGTAAGCCTCGGTCTGCAACAGGCCGTGGACGAACTGGACTTCGTACACCCGGATGAGCGATGCCGCTCCCTCCAGGCCGATGTATGTCTGGAACCAGCCGGGCAGCACGTCTCCGTAACTGTGCCACCAGCCCGCCACATTGGCCTCACGGGCCAGGCCGAGCAGAGCGTCGCGCTCCGCCTCGTCCGTGACTCCGTAGAGCGTGAGCAGGTCCTCGACGTCCCTGGCCTTGAAGCTCACCCGTCCCAACTCCATGCGGCTGATCTTCGATTCGGAGGCCCGGATGGAGTAGCCGGCCGCCTCACGGGTGATGCCTCGCGAGTCGCGCAGCCGCCTGAGCTGCGAGCCCAGCAGGATGCGCCGCACCACAGATCCACTCGACTCGCCTGCCGCCACTGGTCCGGTCCTCCCCATCGCTTCCTGGGCACCGGGGCTCCCCCTGAACCCCAAGTGCCGGATTCTGCCATCAAAACGCTTCAGCCCGTACTCATTCGATTACGGAAATGAGACGCCTTCCAGAAAGCTGCGAAAATACGCGCGGGAAGAAATGACCAAGAACCGGCACGGGTTCGGACAGGTCAGGCGCGTGCACGTGCATCTGCCCTTGCATCTGCCCCACGCATTGGGAACCATGGGGCTCGCGCACCTGCGTGCTCGTTCGTGTTGTGCCGCTGTACCCCCCGCAGTACCGATACAGCCGCGAATCCCGGGAGTGCCTCGCATGGGGACGAATGGATCGACGATGCTCGAGCCGTTACGGCAGGGCCTTCCTCCCATCGATCCCTCAGCCGTCTCCGGATCGGCCACCTGCACACTGCCCGCCCGCTACGAAGCCGTGGGCGGAGCAAGGCGGTTCACCCGGACGACGCTGAACGGATGGGGACTGGCCGAGCGCTTCGACGACGTCGCACTGGTGGTCTCCGAACTCGTCACCAACGCCCTGCGGCACGCCCTGCCCACGGACAGCACCGCGCCGGAGTCCCAGGACCCGCCCGTACGGCTGCACTTGATGCGCTGGAGCTCGCGCCTGGTGTGCGCGGTGCGCGACCCCAGCCAGGAGAGCCCGATCGCCTCCGAGGCACCCGACTGCGCGGAATCCGGCCGCGGCCTCTTCCTCGTGGAGTCCTTCAGCGACTCCTGGGGCTGGCACCCCACGCCCGGTCCGGAGACGGAGAACCCGAACGCCCCGTCGGCACCGCGCGGCAAGGTGGTCTGGGCGCTGTTCCGGCTCTCCGACGGCGTCTGACCCGACCGGCCGCGGCGAACGCCGCGGCGAACGTCGGCAGTTCGGGCGGGGGATCCGAGCCGGGGCCGGTGATCCGGGACGGTGACCTGGCCGCGGGGTACGGTCAGCCGCCCGCTACGAGGTGGTCGAACTCCCCGTCCTTCACCCCGAGCAGCAGCGCCTCTATCTCGGCCGGCGTATAGACCAGCGCCGGCCCGTCGGGGTGGCGCGAATTCCGCATCGCCACATCCCCGTCGGGCAGTTTCGCGAACTCCACGCAGGAACCCTGGGAGTTGCTGTGTCTGCTCTTCTGCCAGACGACTCCGCGAAGCTCTGTGGCCGCCATGCCGTTGTACACGTGGTGCACAGGACGCTCCCCGAGTTGCAAGGTGCAAGTGTCAACTGTCTCGGATCATAGCTGTGTTCAAATTTCCCTGCATGGGCAGATGCATGCGCGGATGCACGTGCACGCGGGGTGTTCTCGCGATTACAGCTTTACTCCGTATGGACAGACGTACTGGACGCCGTTTCGGCTCCGTCTACCCCCGGTCGGGCTCCCCATCCCGGCGGATCGCGCGGTTAACTTGACTCGGTCTTTCGTCGACAAGGGGGAATTACAGATGCGCAGAACCGTACGTACCGGCGCCGTGATCGCCGCCGGAATCCTCACCGCGGTGGCACTGACCGGCTGCAGCAGTGACGGCGAGAAGAACGACGAGCCGGGCCGCGGCGCCGGTGCGGAGCAGTCCGGCCGAACGCCCGACGGCGGCGAGGACAGCGGGTCCAGGACCGACGCCGCGGCGCTGGAGGGCGGCTGGGCCGGCAGGACCGACGGCAAGGCGGTCGTCCTGTCGGTGGCGTCGGGCAAGGCCGTGCTGGTCACCGAACAGCACGCCTGCACGGGCACCGTGCAGGACGCGGGCAAGGTGACGCTCGCGCTGAAGTGCGTCGACGGGGGCGACGACCGCACCACGGGGGCCGTCGAGTCCAATGACGGCAAGACCGTCGTGGTGTCCTGGGACAGCGGGGTGAAGGACACCCTGGCCAAGACCGCCCCGGGCGCCCTGCCGTCCGGCCTGCCGGACCTGCCGACTCCCTGACGCCCCCGCCCTGCGCGTCAATCCGCCTGATCCCCGGGCGAGTTCGGCTTCGGATCCGGCTTCGGCTTCGGTTCCGGCTTCGGCTTCGGTTCCGGCTTCGGTTTCGGCTTCCCGTCCAGCCCCCGGGAGAACTCCTCCAGGGCTTCGAGCAGGAGGTGGGCCCCTTCCCGTACGAAGGGGTCCGCCTTCCCCTCGTCCTCGCGCTGCCGCGCGTCCCACTCCGCCAGCGCCTCGCGCACCTCGGACCAGTCCGGTACCCGCCGCTCCCGCACCGCCTTCGCGCCCTGTTCGGTGGCCCGGCGCAGCGCTCCGGCCAGGCGTGCCGCGTCCGGTACGGGGGTGGCGCCGCCGCCCGGCAGATGGGCCTCCAGCAGCATCGCGGCCCGGCCGAGCTGGGCGAGCGCGTGCTGGGTGTCGTCGGCGGCGGCTCGGGAGAGGCCGCGGTTGCGTACCGGTTCGTGCTGGGCGGTGGCCAGCGCCTCCTGCCAGGCGACCCGGGCCTCACGGGTGTCGAGCAGTGCGGAACGCACGTCGTCGAGGCCGCGCTCGGCCGGTTCGGCGTACTGGTCGACGACCGAGGCGGCGTACCGCCCGTCCGCCTTCAGCCAATCGCCGAGCCTGCCGCGGAGCCTCGGTGTCTCCCAGGCCGGGTAGAGGGCGTACGAGATCATCGCGAGGAGGCCGCCCGCGAGGGTGAGGACGACCCGTTCGAGCACGGTCTGCGACCAGTCGCCGCCCGCCATGCCGAGCAGGAAGACGACATACGCCGAGACGCAGGCCTGGCCGACCACGTATCCGGTGCGCATCAGCAGATACATCAGCAGGGCGCAGAGCACGGAGAGCACCGCGGCCGGGGTCGTACCCGGGCTGGTGGTCTGGACGATCGCGGTGGCGAGCGAGACGCCGACGATCGTGCCGCCGAAGCGGGCCACGGACCGCCCGTACGTCTGGGAGAACTCCGGCCGCATCACCATGACGGCGGCCATGGGCGCCCAGTAGCCGTGGCCGAACGGCAGCGCTGTGCCGATGAGATAGCCGACGGCCGCGACGACGGACACCCGGACGGCGTGCCGCAGGATCGGTGAACCCGGGCGCAGCTCCGCGCGCATCGCCTTCACCACGACGGGGACCAGCCGCAGCAGAGTGGGGCGGCGGCGGTGCGGGGCGGCGGGGCTCCCGTCCTCGCCGGCCCTGATGGCCTCGGCGGCCTCCTCGGCCTTGGCGTCCTGCTCCTTCGTCCCCTCACCCTCGGCCGTTTCGATGACGTCGGAGAGCAGTGCGCCGAGCCGGTCGGCGGCCCGCAGCGGCGGGCCGGTGAGGAGCGTTCCGGTGTCCGGGGTCTTCAGCGCGGCAACGGCGGACGGGGCGAGCTCGACCGGGTCGCCGTGCCGGATCGCGCGGGCCGCCGAGTCGAGCACCGATCCGGCGGCGGCGAGCAGCTCGCGGACCCGTTCCCGCTCCGGCCCCTCGGACGGCACCCCCAGCGACGGGTCGGCGAGCGAGGCGAGCACCGGTCTGATCCGTTCGGCGGCGCCTCGCGGGCCCCGCAGCTCGG